>NZ_JBFUGT010000097.1:0-22652 GCF_056402775.1 Rhodococcus sp. P3_B8 | reverse complement strand
CTTCCACGTGATGCCGAGAGCGATGACGGCGGGCGAGATCGACGCGGTCGTGCGGGGGTACGGCGACGCTGCACGGAGACTGCAGCGCGCCGGACTCGACGGCGTCGAGATCGTCGCGAGCCACGGCTATCTACCGGCACAGTTCCTCAACCCCCGCACCAACCTCCGCACGGACGAGTACGGCGGGTCGGCGGAGAATCGCCAGCGATTCCTCCGCGCCGCACTCGCGGCCGTCCGTGCGGCGGTCGGCCGCGACTCGTGGTCGGGATGAGGATTTCCGGCGACGAGATGGGCAACGACGGACTGCGGCCGGACGAATCGCAGGCGGTGTGCGCGTCGCTGGACGCGGACGGACTGCTCGATTACGTCAGTGTGTGCGCCGGGAGTTCGTCGAGTCTGTCGGGCGCGGTGCACATCGCCGCCCCGATGACCGAGTCCGCCGCCTACACCGCTCCGCTGGCCGCGGCCGTCAAATCGGTGGTCCGGGTTCCGGTGATCGTGGCGGGAAGGATCAATCAACCGCACGAGGGAGACACAGTGATCGCGCAGGGGCAGGCCGACGCGTGTGCGATGACCCGCGCCCTCATCTGCGACCCCGCGATGCCCGCGAAAGCCGAACGCAGCGAGGTCGATTCGATTCGCGCGTGCATCGGCTGCAATCAGGCGTGCATGGGGCATTTCCAGCGAGGGTGCGCGATCTCGTGCATCCAGCATCCGGAGACCGGCCGCGAAGTGCGTTTCGGAACTCTGCAGATCACACGCCGGCCGAAGAGCGTCATGGTGATCGGCGGCGGACCGGGTGGGCTGAAAGCGGCCGCGGTGGCCGCGGAGCGTGGGCACCGGGTGACCCTGTACGAGGCGGCGCCCCGGGTGGGAGGCCAGGTGCTGCTGGCCGAACTGCTGCCGGGCAGGAGCGAGTTCGGTGGCGCCGTCACCAACCTGGAGGGGGAGGCACGCCGGGCGGGTGTGCGGTTCGTGACCGGGACGACGGTCGATCCCGGACTGGTCAGGTCGGAGCAACCCGACGAGCTGATCGTCGCGACCGGTGCGAGGCCGTTCCGCCCCGGGATCGAGACGCTCGACGAGCCTCATCTGGTGGAGGCGTGGGACGTGATCCGCGGGCGCACACTCCCCGCCGGCAGGGTCCTCGTCGCCGATTGGCGCGGCGACTGGATCGGGCTGGGTGTCGCGAACCACCTCGCCCGGCTCGGCCACCGCGTCACGCTCGCGGTCACCGGATACGCTGCGGGCGAACACCTCCAGCAGTACGTGCGGAACGCGATGGTGGCCGCGGCGGTGCAGGCGAAGGTCGAGATCCTTCCCAACGTCCGCTTGCGCGGCGCGGACGACGACACGGCCTATCTGCAGCACACGCTCACCGAACGGCCCCGTGCTGGTCGACGGTGTCAGCGCAGTCGTTCTCGCCCAGGGACATGCGTCGGTCACCGACCTGCTGGAGGTCGACGGGTTCCCGCGGGAGCGGATCCATGCCGTCGGTGACTGCCTGTCGCCGCGCACCGTGGAAGAAGCTGTGCTGGAAGGGCTCACCGTCGCATCGGCGCTCTGACGGTTACTTGGCGGTGCGTTTGCGGGCGGTCGACGCGACCCGGTGCTTGTCGACGGTGATGGCGTCGATGAAGTCGTCGCACACCGCCCGCATCCGCGTCGGAGTCATCAGGGTGGAACCGGTGAGCACCTGGATCGCGAGGCCGTCGAGAAGGCCGAGGAGCATGTCGGTGGCGGCCCCGGGATCCTTCACCCGCAGAGCGCCCTGCTCGACACCGGCCTCGACGGTCTCCCGGACCACCCCGCGCCACTCTCCGTACACGGTGTCGTTGAGCTCCTGGAGTTCGACGTTGCCGAGCGCGGACGCCCACAGCTCCACCCACACCCGCCAGGCCGTGATCGTCTCCGGCCCGGCGGGCAGGTACGACTCCACGAGCCGGTGGAGCCGCACGAGCGGGACGTCGCTCTTCTCCATGATCCATCGCCGTCGTTCCAGCGAGTGCTCGAAGTTGAACTGGAACGCCGCATGCAGCAGCGCATCCTTGGAATCGAAGTAGTAGTGGATCGTCCCGTTGCTCACCCCGGCCCGTGTCGCGACGTCGGCGATCCGGACGGCGCGGAAGCCGAGCTCGGCGATGGCTTCACACGTCGCTTGAAGGATCTGTTCTCGACGTTCCGCTTCAACGCTGGGGCGTGGCATCGCGCTCTCAACTCCTAGGATGTGACGTCTCGTCTACAGAGACCGTAGTCGAGAGTTCGGCCGAACCAGCGTAGCCGTCACCCCTGCTGCGTTGCCCTGCTGTTCTCACGGATGTGCAGGAGGGTCGGGCGATCCGCGTCGAACGCCGCCGCGATCGCGTCCGTCAGCGCCGCGGGGGACTCGACGGCTCGTCCGTGACATCCCATCGCCCGCGCCACGGCGGGGAAGTCGATGCCGCCGAGGGCTACCGAGTGGACGGTGTCGCCGCGGTCCGCCATCTCGTTGCGGATCTCGCCGTAACCGCCGTTGTCGACGACGACGATGGGCAGCGGCAATCGAAGCTGCGCCGCGGTCGCGAGCTCGGGAAGGGTGAACATCACCCCGCCGTCGCCGAGGATCGCCAGGACCCGCGCGTCCGGGTCGGCGACGGACGCGCCGATCGCCGCGGGCAGACCGTATCCCAGCGTCCCCTGTCCCGTCGGGTACAGGAATCCGCCGGGGCGGTGCACGGTGAGGTTCGACAGCGCACCGTAATAGCAGGCCATCGTGCTGTCCCCGGCGATCACCRTGGATTCGTCGACGACCGGTGCGATGGCGGTCATCATGTCCAGCCACGGAGCGCCCTCGGCGGCGGCATCGGCACGCAGTCCCCGTCGGAGCGACGCGGCCCGCTCGCAGGCGCCGGGATCCTCCCGCATCTTCGTGACGTCGAACAGTTGCGACACCGTGATCCCGGCATCGCCCAGCAGGCGGATGGCGGGATCGGCGTTCGTGGTCATCGACGTCGGGTCGACGTCGATGCGAATCAGCTTGTGGTCCAGTTCGACCGGGCCGTACCAGAAATCGGAGGGTGCGAACTCCGTCCCGATCGCGAGAACGCAGTCGGCGGCCTCGAGCACGGCGCGGACCGACGGATGGTGAACGCCGGCTCCCACCGACAGTGGGTGGTCCTCGTCGAGGACTCCCTTCCCGTTGGTCGTCGTGACCACGGGAGCGGACAGACGTTCGGCGAGGGCGCGGACCTGCGGCGCCGCCGAGCGGGCCCCGCCGCCCACGACCAGTACGGGAGACTGTGCGGCGGCGAGACGCTGTGCCGCGTCGGTCACCGCGTGCTGGGGAGCGGCGAGCGGAGCGGACTGGACCGGTGCCACGATCCGGACGTCGGCTTCCGCGTCGAGGATGTCGACGGGGATCTCGATGTGCACCGGTCGCGGTCTGCCGGAGCTCATGGCGGCGAAGGCGTAGGTGATTGCGCGGGGGATCTCGGCGACACTGGTGACCCGGTGGCTGTAGGACACGATCGCCTCGAGCGCGGCCTGCTGATTCTTCACCTCGTGGAGGTAGCCGTTTCCCCTCCCCGGGTGGGTGAGTGGCAGGGCCGGTGAGATGAAGAGAACCGGGACCGAATCCGACCACGCCTGCGCCGCTGCGGCAGCGGCATTGAGGATGGCGGGGCCGGTGGTGGTCAGGCACACGCCGGGTTTGCCCGTCACGCGGGCATATCCGTCGGCGGCGTAGCCGGCTCCCTGCTCGTGCCGGGTCAGGACGGAGCGGATCGGCGAGTCGGCCAAGGCGGCGTAGACGGCGAGGTTGTGGGTGCCCGGAATTCCGAAGACCGTGTCGACTCCGTGTGCGGCGAGCGAGGCGACGAGTGCCTGGCCGCCGTTCTGGCTTGTCATCGATGCCCTCCCATGGGCTGTGCAGTGTTCGTGTGCGGATGGTGCGCGGGTACCCGGGCGGGTGCGGGGCGAAGGCGTCTCCGCGTCCCGCACCCGCGCGGCTCAGTCCAGGTTCCGGGAAATGACGAGCTTCATGATGTCGGACGTGCCTTCCTCGATCTCCTCCAGTTTCACGTCGCGCATCCACTGCTCGACGGGGTACTCGCGGGAATAGCCCCAACCGCCGAGCGTCTGCACCGCGGCGTGCGTGACGAACATGGCGGTTTCGGACGCGGTCAGTTTCGCCATGGCGGCGATGCCCCGGGCGTTGCCGCCGCTGTCGATGATGCGGGCGGCGTGATGGACGAGCAGCCGGGCGGATTCGATCCGCGTCGCCATGTCTGCCAGCCGGAACGCGACGGCCTGATGCTCGATGATCGGCACGCCGAACTGCTTCCGTGTCTTCGCGTAGTCGAGGGCGTACTCGTAGGCGGCCCGGGCGGCGCCGACGGCGGCCGCCCCGAGCACGACCCGGGAGATGTCGAATGTGCCCATCAGACCGTAGAAACCCTGTCCTTCCTCGCCGAGACGATTCTCCTCGGGGACGAACACGTTGTCGAAGAAGATCTCCCGGCACACGATGGCGCGCTGTCCCATCTTCTTCATCGGCTCACCGAAGGTCATTCCCTCGGCGCCCTTTTCGAGGAGGAATGCGGAGACGCCACCGGACCGCTGCGTGCGGTCGGTCTTGGCGAACACGACGTAGAACTGGGCGGCGCCGGCGTTGGARATCCACGACTTCTGCCCGCCCAGCCGGTAGCCGCCGTCGACGCGCTCGGCCGTGGTGACGATCGACGCCGCATCCGAGCCGGATCCCGGTTCGGTGGTGGCCAGCGAGGTCATCGGGGCGTTCGGACCGGTGAGGGGGCCGAGCCACTGCTTCTTCTGCTCCTCGGTGCCGAGGACCATGATCGGATCGGAGAAGAAGCCGTTGGAGCACACGAGGTTTCCGATGCCGGGGTCACCCCAGCACAGTTCCTCCTGCACCAGGCACTGGGTGAAGACGTCGCCCATTCCGCCTCCGCCGAACTCCTCGGGGATCATGAAGTCGGTGATGCCGACCGCGGCGGCCTTGGCGAATATGTCGACGGGCGTCACGACATCCGCCTCGTCGACCTCCCGGCCGCGGGGCCGGATCTCCTTCTGCGCGAAGTCCCGGCACAGCTCGATGATCTGCTTCTGCTCGTCGGTCAGGGGCCAGGCGGGGATGTTGGTGGTGGTCATATCGCGGTTCCTTCGCTTCGAATACGGTTGTGTCTGTGTGGGACTGGGGTGTGGGGCGTGGGGTGTGGGGTGCGTCGGGTCAGCGCTGCACCGCCGTCAGCTCGGTGAACTCCTCGACGCCGAACCGGCCGAGCTCCCGGCCCAGGCCGGAGGACTTCCAGCCGCCGAACGGGGCCTCGGGGTTGAACGGGGCGCCGTTGATGTCGACCTGACCGGTGTCCATCCGGGCCGCGACGCCCAGAGCCCGTTCCGGGTCGGCCGACCACACGGCGCCGCCGAGCCCGTAGTCGCTGTCGTTGGCGAGCCGGATCGCGTCCTCGTCGCCGTCGTGCGGGAGGACGACCAGCACCGGCCCGAAGATCTCGTTGCGCACGATCGGGTCGTGCGGTCCGACGTCGGCGAGCACGGTCGGCCGCAGGTAGTGGCCCGTTTCGAGGCCTGCGGGCATACCGGAACCCCCCGCTGCCAGACGGGCCCCGCCGGCGACCGCCGCGTCGACCGCCTCCGCGATCGATCGTCGCTGCGCAGCCGAGATCACCGGGCCGAGTTGCGTCGCGCGATCCCGGGGATCACCCACCCGCAACGTGCCGGCGTGATCGGCGGCGAGTTCGACCGCCTCCTCGTACCGTGTGCGCGGCACGAGCAGACGAGTCCACGCGCTGCACGTCTGACCCGAGTTGAGCATGGCGGCGTCGACGGTCGCGGTGACCGCCGCCGGCAGTGGGGCATCGCCGAGCACCACGGAGGCCGACTTGCCACCGAGTTCGAGGCACGCGCGTTTCAGGGATTCGGCGGCGGCGTGCGCGACGTCCCTGCCGACGGCGGTGGAGCCGGTGAAGGACACCACATCGACCCCGGGATGCGCGGCCAGCGCGGCCCCCACCGTTCGACCGCTGCCCGGAACCAGGTTCAGAACCCCGGGCGGAACGCCGGCATCGAGTGCGGCGTCGGCGAACAGGTAGGTGGACAGTGGGGTGAGTTCGGCCGGCTTGACGACGGTGGTGCATCCCGCCGCGAGAGCCGCTCCCACCTTGGCCGCGAGCTGGTAGAAGGGGTAGTTCCACGGCGTGATGCACGCGACGACACCCGCGGGGCGGCGCAACAGCAGCGTCCGGCCCAGCCGTTCCCGGAAGGGAAGGTCCCTGGCGAGCCGGGCATACGACGCGAGGATCTCGATCCCGAGGTCGATGTGCGCTTCCTCGGCCACGGTCACCGGGGCTCCCACTTCCGCGACGGTGGTGTCGACGAGGAGCTGCCTCCGCGCACGCAGGTGGGTGCACAGGTCGTCGAGGATGTCGGCGCGATCCCCGGGAGCGCGTGCACCCCACGCTGTTCCGGCGGAACGTGCCGCCGAGACGGCCGCGTCGACGTGGTCGGCACCGGCCGACGCCGACCGGCCGATCACGGACTCGGTGGCCGGGTCGTGCACCTGCGTGCAGTCGGTGACGGGAATCCAGTCCCCGCCGACGAGGATCGAGTTGCGGTCCCACGTGGTGTGAATCGTGGTGGTCATCGGGCCGCCGCTCGCGAGTCCGTGTACACGGACTTGCCGAGCCATTGGCCGCCGTCGGTGACGAGGACCTCGCCGGTGACGTAGCCGGAGCGGTCGCTGAGCAGGAAGGCCGCGGATTCGGCGACTTCCTCCGGCGTCGTGAAGCGAGCAGCCAGGACACTCGACAGCACTCGGGCGCGATCCTGCTCGGTGGGCCACAGGGCCGCCCCGGCTCCCTCGGTTTCGGTCGGTCCCGGTGCGATGCAGTTGATCCGGACGCCGCGTCCGCCCCATTCCACGGCCAGCGTGCGCGTCATCGCGACGACACCCGCCTTGGCTGCCGCACTGTGGACGGTGCCGGGATGACCGTGCCACGCGTAGCTGGCGATGGTGTTGAGGATGGTGCCGCGACCGGTCGCCAGCATGTGGCGGCCCGCCGCGCGGGTGCAGTAGAACGTGCCGTTCAGGACGATGTCCACCACAGCCTTCCACCCGCCCGGCGAGAGGTCCTCGCTGGGAACCACGAAGTTGCCTGCGGCGTTGTTGACGAGCGCGTCGAGGCGGCCGTAGCGATCGACCACACCGTCGATTGCGGCGTCCACGGCGTCGGAATCCCGCACGTCGCACACCACGGCCCGGGCTTTCCCGCCGACCTGCTCGGCCGCCCGGACGGTGTCCTCGAGCGCGTTCTGCCTGCGGCCGAAGACGACGACGGTGCCGCCTGCGGCCGCCCACCGCATCGCGACGGCGCGTCCGATTCCGGAGCCGCCACCCGTGACGACGGCGACGCGGTCTTCGAATTCGTCGGCGGTGTTCGGGACGAGGCCGGGGGAGTGGGTCTGGGTCATCGCATGTTCTCCTGTGCTGTCTCGGGATGCGGGTTCACGGGGCTGGGGCCGGTTCGGCGGCCACGACGAGCGCGTCGACGGTGAGCGCTCCGTCCGGGGCGACGCGGACCGGATTCAATTCGATCTCGGCGATGTCGGACCGTTCCGCGATCAACCAGGACACCCGCGTGATCACGTCGACCACGCCGTCGACGGACACCGCGGGGCGTCCCCGCCACCCGCGGAGAAGCGGCATGCAGCGGAGGCGTTCGAGCATCGCGAGGGCATCGCCAGGTCCGACGGGGGCCGATTCGAGACAGATGTCTTGGAGCACTTCGGTTTCGGTGCCGCCGGCGCCCACCACGATCACCGGACCGAGGTCGGGATCACGGCGCGCGCCGACCAGGATCTCCACGGTGCCCGCCCGGGTGTCCTGCTCCTCGAGCACGTAGTCGCCGTCGCCGAGTCGTGAGTGCATGTTCGCGAAGGTGCGCGCCAGTTGTTCGGGTCCGTCGATGCCGACCGCGACGCCGCCCGCCTCGCTCTTGTGCTCGAGCCAACTCGCCTTGAGGACGAACGGGGCCCGCAGACGGCCGGCCACTTCGATCGCCTCCTCGCGGGTGTGCACGATGCCGCCGTCGGGGAAAGCGACACCGAGTTCGGTGAGGAGTTCACGCGCGGCCCAGTATCCGGGCCGGAGTCCGCCCCGTGGAACGGGCCAGGAGAGGACGTGATTCGACGGTTGCGGCGGTTGCAGGCGGGACAGCCCGGACAGGGCGCGGACCGCGGAGTCGACCGTGTCGAACACGGGGACGCCGTGCCGCCACAACGCCTGTGCGGTGCTCGATTCCGGAGCCATGGTGTGGACGACGACGGGTTTGCCGGTCTCCGCGGACGCCCGGCCGATCCGTTCGGCCACGGCCGCTTCGTGTTCGGCGAGAGTGGGCGCGTCCCGCGCGTAGCAGCCGAAATACCCGGTGAGCACCACGGCGTCCGACTCGTCGGCACGGAGGAGATGTTCGACGACGCTCGCGTAACTTCCCAGATCCTGCTCGCCCGCCCCGGCGAGGTCCACCGGGTTGTTGCTGGCCGCACCGTTCGGTAGTTGCAGGGCAACGGATTCGGCGAGCGCGGGGGAGAAGTCGGGAACGGTCAAGGCGCTCGCGCTCGTCACGTCCGCGGCGATCGCGCACTGCCCGCCGCTGTCGCCGACGATGGCGACGCGGTTGCCGGCGGGAACGGTGGTGGAGAGGAATGCCCGGGCGACGGTGATCAACTCGTCGGGGGTGCTCACGCGGAGCACTCCCGCTGCGCGGCACGCGGCGTCGACGACATCCAGGGCAGAGGTGAGCGAGCCCGTGTGGGAGCGCGCCAGACGCGTGCTCGCGGCGCTGGCGCCGACCGTCAGCAGCAGGGTCGGTCGTCCGGTGTCGCGCAGGGCGCGCAACGTCCGGAACAGGGATTCACCGTCGCTGAAGCTTTCGAGGTACAGGGCGATCACGCGCGTCGGGTCGTGGCCGCCGAGATCGGCGAGCAGTTCGGCGGCGGTGACGTCGGACTGGTTACCGATGGAGACGAACCGGGAGACGCCCACGCCGTGCCGGGCGCCGAGCGCGGCGAGTTCGGAGCCGAGCTGCCCGCTCTGCGAGATGATCGCGAGCGGCCCCGGTGTGAACCGTCCCCACGCCAGCGAGAGGTCGGTGGCGCTGTCGTAGATGCCGAGACTGTTGGTGCCGACGAGTCGTGCTCCGGCACTTCGGATCCGGGCCGCGAGTTCGGTTTCGCCGGGAACGCCTGCGGTGATGCCGAGGAACCCGCGGACGCCGAGTGCGAGGGCCTCGTCCACCACGTCCGAGACGAACGGCGCAGGCACACAGAGAGCGACCAGGTCGGGGACCTCGGGGAGGGCCGACAGGCTCGGGTGGCACTGGCGTTCGAGCAGGGTGTCGGTTCTCCTGTTGACCAGATGGACTCGGCGGCGGTGCTCGCCGGTCAGGGCGCCACTCGCCAGCCAGTAACCCCACTTCGCGGGATCGGCGGAGGCGCCGACGACGGCCACCGAGGCGGGGTCGGAGAACAGGCTCAGTTGTGTGACGGACTCGGCCACCACAGTGGTCATAGGGGACTCTCCTCGATCTCGTGGTGCTGTCGATCGGAAAATAGATAACTGGCGCATCAGTCAATTTAGATTGTGGCGGCACTCACAGGGGCTGTCAACCCACTCGTCGCTGTCGCGGCGGGTGCCGCTCGGGAGGCGATGCGCTCTTGACATCGAGTGTGATCGCCCTCACGATGATTCATAACTGGCCGACCAGCCAACTATCCGACACCCTCTGTCCTGTCATCCGCGAGGAGCGTTCATGAAGACTGTGCACGATGGATCGACCACGGAGGACACGATGATGTCCTCGGCGGGAAGCACCGACGCCGAGGACGGTCAGCTGCCGCGCGGAATCCTCCCGACGTGGGCAGTGTTCGGCGTATCGCTCGGCATTCTGGCGCCCGCGTCCACGCTTGCCCTCGCGATCGGTGTCGTCGTCACGATCGCCGGCAACCTCAGCTGGATCACCTGGGCCGTGACCTCGGTGCTGGTCCTCGGGTTCGCCGGGGGCATCGGCTGGCTGGCCAAACGCTTCACCACCACCGGCGGAACGTACGGACTCGCGGCTCGCGCGGCGGGCAAACCGGCCGGATTCTTCGTCATGGTCACCCACCTCGCGTCGTCACTCGTCGCGGGACCCGCGTGCGTGATCGGTTCGGCGATCTACCTCGACGCATTCCTCCAGAAGGTGGGTCTGCCCGCGAGCACGTGGACGCTGGGCATCTGCGCCGGGGCCGTCGCGGTCGCGGTGACCGCCCTGAACCTTCGTGAGGTGAAGCTGTCCGCGAAGCTGCTGCTGGTGATCGAATTCTTCACGGTGGCAGTGATCGTCGTGCTCCTGATCGTGGTCCTCGCGAATTCGGACACCGGTGCGATCGACAGCAGGCAGTTCGACTTCCACGGCTTCAGTGCCACAGCGATACTCGCGACCGCGGGCTTCTCCGTGTTCTCCCTCGCCGGATTCGACCACGCCGCCACCTTGGGTCGGGAGGCGCGTCATCCCAAGCGGGCCATCAGCTTCGCCGTTGTCGGGTCGGTCCTGGCCTGCGGGGTGCTCTACATCGTCGCCACCTACATCATCGTGCTCGGCTTCCGCGGGTTGCCGATCGACAACATGAACGCACCCCTCGACACCCTGGCCGAGCACAACGGCGTCGGATGGCTCGGCTACCTGATCGACATCGGTGTCGCCATCAGCTTCTTCGGATCCACTCTCGGAGTCATGGCAGGCACCAGCCGGACCGTGTACACCCTGGCCCGCGACGGTCTGCTGCCCGCTCGCCTCGGCAAGGTCAGCGCCCGCCACGGAACTCCCGTCGGTGCGGTGACCACCCTCGGCGTCATCTACCTGGTGGCCGGGCTCCTCGGCGTGGTGGTGACCGCGGCGGAGACGTCGTACGGCCTGCTCGGGACGTACGCCGGCTACATGCTGATCGCCGCCTACGGACTCACAGCACTGGCGGCCGGCTACTGCGCGATCCGGTCGCGGTCGCTGCGCCTGGGTATCGGACTGGCGACCGTCCTCGCCGCGATCGGGTCCGTGCTCGTGTACTGGTACAGCTTCAACCCGTTCCCGTCCGGAGCGCGAGGTGTGGTCGCGTGGATCTTCTTCGCGACCGTGCTCGGCTACATCGCCCTGTACTGCTACCTGCGGCTCCGCAAGCCGCTCGTCTTCGCGCGGATCGGTGAGTCCGACCGGAAGACGACTCTCGAGGTCGATGCCGACGAGCACGCGGGCGCGGTGCGCTGACGTTGCTTCCCCGGACCTTCCCCGGACGAACGGGACGCTCGTTGTGTCAGATCGAACGAGCGTCCCGTTCGTCCGGGCGGTGGCAGGTGTCAGGCGCGTCCGGGGTCGTGCTCGGCGAGTGCCGGCGCGACGAACTGCTCGAGCATCGTGCGTTCGTCGGTGTCGTCGACGCCCGGGACGGTGAGCAGAGAGACGATGATCCGGACGAGCCACCGTGCCTTCCGGGACGTCTCCTCTCCGGAGAACCCCGCCTGCCCCAGGAAGGCGGTGCCCAGCGATTCGATGACGTCCGACGAGTGCGCGATCTGCGCGGCGAGGCCGGAGTCGCCGAGCTGGAACCAGGCGGCCAGAATCGGGTCGGCGCGCACCAGCCGGATCGCGGCCAGCATCGCCTCCACGATCACGTCCTTCGGGTCGCCGGCCGCGGACACCTCCTCCGCGACCAGCGCGCCGATGCGCCGGGCCTCGCGGTGAACGAATGCCAGCTGCAACGACTGCCTGCTGTCGAAGTAGCGGTACAGCGTGGCCCGGGAACATCCGGCCGCCCGGGCGACCTCGGCCATACCGACGGCGGCGATGCCGTTCTCGACGTACAGCTGGGCCGCGACGTCGAGGATTCGCTCGGCGGCGAGGCGGGGGCGCTCGTCCCGCATCCAGTCGGCGGTCATGCTTCGCGCACCCGGAACGGAACGCTCGTCGGGCGGCGCACGTAATTGCCGTCCGCGTAGACGACGGCGTCGATGTCGACGGTGAAGTCGGGGCACCGGGCCAGCAGTTCCTCGAGCGCGATCCGCGCCTGCATCCGTGCCGCGGCCGCACCCAGGCAGTGGTGGGCCCCGTGGCTGAACGTGAGGATCTGCTTCGGACTGCGACGCACGTCCAGGACCTCGGAATCCGGTCCGAACCGGCGCGGATCGCGGTTCGCGGAGCCGTACAGCAGGAGTACCTTCCGTCCCTCGGGAACGACGGTGCCGTCGATCTCGACGTCGCGGGTCACCGTGCGGGCGAGGCCCTGGACGGGGGCGGTGAGCCGGAGCAATTCTTCGACGGCGTCGCCGACGAGCTCCGGATGTTCGATCAGATCGCGGCGCTGATCCCGGTGTTCGGTGAGCAACTGGACTGCGCCGCCGAGCATCCCGGTGGTGGTGTCGTTGCCGCCGGTGACCATCGTGAACGCGAAACCGAGGATGGAGAGCAGGCCGGTGATGTCGCCGTCGGCTCCCATCCCGCCCGCGACGAGGTGCGAGATCGTGTCGTCTCCGGGGTCGGTGCGCCGCCGCTCGATCAGTCCGGTGAAGTAGCCCATCAGTTCGGTGACCGCACCCGTCGCCTGCAGCGTGTCGCCCTGCGCATTGGCCGCGACGATGGCCTCGGTCCACCCGTCGAACTGCGCCCGGTCCTCGTCGGGGACACCGAGGTAGTGGGCGACGACCATGCTCGGCAGCGGCTTGAACAGTTCCTTCACCACATCGCCCTCACCTGCCTCCCGCAGTCGTTCGATGCGCTCCACCACGAACGCCCGGACGTCCGGCTCGACGGCGGTGACCTGCCGAGGGGTGAATCCCTTCGACACTTGACGGCGGAACGCGGTGTGGTCGGGCGGGTCGAGCATCACCAGCGGCGGATTGTCCTGCAGGCCGATCTTCTCCAGCTCGCCGTATGTCGTGGTGAGGCCGGCTGCGGAGGAGAAGGTCTCGGCGTCCCTGGCTGCCGCGTAGACGTCGGCGTGCCGGGACAACACCCAGTAGTCGTCGCCGGGTGCGCCCTCGGGGACGACGTGATGGACGGGGTCGTGGTCGCGCAGGCCTGCGTACATCGGCCACGGGGCGCGCCACGACTGTCCGGACCTCGGCACGAACGAGACACTCGACACATGTGCGGTCATGTATCGATGGTGAGACACATTGCCCATTGTGTCAATGGTGCGGCTGTGACCTATCTAGCCGAACAGGGCGAACGCCACGACAGCGAGGACCAGCACGAGTACCGGGGTGAGGATGAGCAGCAACCCGAGCAGCCCGGGATTCTTCACCGGCCGATGGTCGATGGCGCCCTTGCTGAAACTGCTGAACGGCGACGCGTAGTACACCGGGGGAGCCGGGTGGTACCGGTTGTCGACGGTGATCTGCGCCCTGCCCTGCTCCCAGATCCACGGGACCGAGATCTGGATGTGGTGCACGCCCGGCGGTGCCGGAATTTCGTTGTGTCCCCACCGAAGCGGCACGGGATGGCCATTGATGCGGGCATTGGGGGTCACCAGCATCGGGCCCATCGGCGGCTTCTTCGCGTCGATGACGAGCGCGGTGGGTGAGGAGGCGGGCTGCATGAAGGGCGAGAGTATCACCCGGCTGCTGCCCGAAAAGTATGGCCTACTGGCCGGCTGCGATCCGGGCCTTCTCCAGAGCCGCGAGGGTGCGGAGCACGGTGGCGCGCTGCTTCTCGAGGTCGCTGATTCGAGCACGCGCGGCGAGGCCGGCGGGCTCACCGATCAGGTTCATCTGGGCGTCGATGGCCGAGAGCTGATCCAGCAAGCCCGTGACACGCGATTCGAGTGCGGCGACGTCGACGACATCGGTGCGCACCGGTGCCACCGGCGGGGTGGCCGACGTGCGGGACGCACTCGGGCGGGTCGACGCGGCGGCCGACGACGTTCCGGAATGAGCGGTGCTGCGCGGCTCCGACACCACACTGGCCGCCCGGGGACGAAGGGCCTTGCGCACCGCGGCCGGGTCCGGGAGTTCCGCGAGCTTCATCTCGTTGAGTTCGCGGCGGGCGTCGCGGGCGTTGACCCGGTGCTCACGCTCCTCGTCGTCGTCCGACTGCAACGTTCCGCCGAGCGGACGCAGACCGTACATGCCCAGGAAGCGGCGGGCCTCGTCGATGACCGATTCCTTCTCGCGGCAAGTGCCACAGCGAGGTTCGTTACGGAACATCTCGACGGCGTTGTCGTCTCCGCACCACACGCACGCCCCCGGCGACCAACGCCGGACGTTTCGAATTGCAGCGATATCGATAGGGCCGGAGAGAGTCTGCGCGTCGATCACGACGAGCCACAGTAGGGGAATTCGGGCGTGCGAGTCACATCGCCGTAAGTACGACCTGCGGTTCTGCGGCCGAGCGTGACGAAGATCATGCCGAGGCGCGCAAACTGCTCCGCAAACGCTGTGTGCCACACCTGTTTTCCCGACCGGTAAGTTTCATTCTCCGGCACCGATGACGGTGGTCAGCCACTCCACGAGCGGCCGCATCGAACGCCAGGCGGTGCGCACTTCGTCAGCGGCGCGGGGAGTTTCGATCCAGTCGGGGGAGAGGTAGCTCCGGCTGGCCGTGAGCGACTTGTGACGCATCAAGTCGAGTCGCGGGTGGTCCTCGGCGACGCCGCGAGGACGGGTCTTGAGTGTGTCGCCGCCGATCTCGAATCCCGACGACCGGACCTTCTTCACGAGCCGGACGAGTTCGCGGCCCTTGCGGTCGTCGTCGACGGCGTCACGGAAACGCCCGACCTGCAGCGGGGTATGCGAGTAGAAGCCACCCGCCACGAACAGCCCGGCGGCATCGATCTGCACGTAGTAGCCCACGCCGGGGCGAGTTTCGACGAATCCACCCTGATGGGTCTTGTAAGGCGTCTTGTCCTTCGAGAACCGGACGTCGCGGTAGGGGCGAAACACCTTGCCCGCGCCGAACTCCGATTCGAGTTCCGCGAGCAGGGCGGTCATGGGTGCGCGCACGGAGTCGTCGTAGACGGATTTGTGCGCGGTCCAGAAGCTCTTACTGTTGTCTGCCTCGAGGTCCTCGTAGAAGTCGAGAGCAGCGGTGGGGATCCCGGTGAACACAGGGAAAGGCTACGCCCGTGCGCCTTTCTGGTCGCTTCAGCTACCAAAAAGGCGCACGGGTGCGAAGCGCCTAGGCGTTGCCGTTGAACAGCGACGTGACCGAGCCGTTCTCGAAAACTTCCTTGATGGTGCGAGCCAGCAGCGGCGCGATGGACAGAACCGTGAGGGTCGGGAACTTCTTCGACTCGTCGATCGGGAGGGTGTTGGTGACGATGACTTCCTTGGCACCACACGCGGCGAGACGCTCGGCCGCCGGATCGGACAGGACACCGTGGGTGGCGGCGATGATCACGTCGCCCGCGCCGGCCTCCTTGAGGATCTTCACGGCGCCGGCGATGGTTCCACCGGTGTCGATCATGTCGTCGATCAGGATGCAGGTGTGGCCTTCGACGTCACCGACGACGCGGTTGGACTTCACCTGGTTGGGCACCAGCGGGTCGCGTGTCTTGTGGATGAATGCCAGCGGCGCGCCACCGAGGGTGTCGGCCCACTTCTCGGCGACCCGGACGCGACCGGAGTCGGGGGAGACGACGGCGATGTTCTCGGTGCCGTAGTTGCCGCGGATGTACTCGGCGAGCTGACCCTGGGCGTGCATGTGGTCGACGGGGCCGTCGAAGAAGCCCTGGATCTGGTCGGTGTGGAGGTCGACCGTGATGATGCGGTCGGCGCCTGCCGTCTTGAGGAGGTCGGCGATCAGGCGAGCCGAGATGGGCTCACGGCCGCGGTGCTTCTTGTCCTGGCGTGCGTACGGGTAGAACGGCAGGACCGCGGTGATGCGCTTGGCCGATCCGCGCTTGAGTGCGTCGATCATGATCAGCTGTTCCATCACCCACGTGTTCAGCGGGGCCGGGTGGCTCTGCAGCACGAAGGCGTCGGAGCCGCGGACCGACTCCTCGAAACGGACGAAGATCTCGCCGTTCGCGAAGTCACGGGCAGTCTGCGGGGTGACCCGCACGTCGAGTTCCTTCGCTACCTGTTCGGCCAGCTCCGGATGCGCGCGACCAGAAAAAAGCATGAGGTTCTTCTGGTTGTCGATCCAATTCGCGGTCACTGCTCTATGCCATCCTTTAAATCTTGCTTCTCGGTTTCGTGCAGATCTGAACTGTGGTGCAGTCCCGCGGCGGCTGCCGCCTCGGCGGCGGCGGTACCGGGCCGATTTCGTTGCACCCAGCCGTCAATATTGCGCTGCTTCCCGCCGGAGACCGCGAGTGCCCCCGGTGGTACGTCGAAACGCAGCACCGTGCCGGCGCCGGTGTAAGCACCGTCACCGACCTGTACCGGAGCGACGAACATGGTGTCCGACCCGGTCCGGACGTGTGACCCCACCACCGTACGGCTCTTGGCGACGCCGTCGTAATTGACGAACACGCTCGACGCACCGATGTTGCTGTGCTCGCCGATCGTGGCGTCGCCCACGTAGGTCAGGTGAGGAACTTTGGAGTGCGCCCCGATGTCGGCGTTCTTCGTCTCGACGAATGCGCCGAGCTTGCCGGACGCACCGAGGACGGTGCCGGGACGTAGGTAGGAGAACGGGCCGACGGTGGCGCCTGCGCCGATCGTCGATTCCGAGCCGTGGGTGCGCACCACGCTGGCGCCTTCGCCGACCGTCACGTCGGTGAGGGTGGTGTCGGGACCGATCACGGCGTCCTCGCCGACGGCGGTGGTGCCGAGCAGTTGCACTCCCGGATGGATGGTGACGTCGCGAGCGAGCGTGACGCCGACGTCGATCCAGGTGGTCGACGGATCGACGACGGTGACTCCGGCCCGCATCCAGTTCTCGACGGTGCGGCGGTTGAGTTCGGCGGCCAGCTTCGACAGCTGGACGCGATCGTTGGCGCCTGCGACCTTCGCGGAGTCGGACAGGTGGGCTGCGAAGACGGGTGCGCCGGCCTCGCGGGCGATCTTGACGACGTCGGTCAGGTACAGCTCGCCCTGCGCGTTGTTCGCATTGAGCTGCCCGAGCGCGGAGCGCAGGAACTCGGCGTCGAACGCGTACACGCCGGCGTTGACCTCGGTGATGGCCGCCTGCTCCTCGGTGGCGTCGGCCTCTTCCACGATCTCGGCGATCTCACCGTCGTGGGGCAGTCTGACGATCCGCCCGTAGCCCGTGGGCTCCGGAGCGGTGAACGTCAGCACGGTCACCGCCGCGGGGGTGGGCTCGCTGCGGTGCTCGTCGACGAGAGCGTGCAGGGTGTGGCCGTCGAGCAGCGGGACGTCCGCTGCGGTGACCAGCACGGTCCCGCGGAAGTCGGCGGGCAGAGCGGACAGGCCGCATTCGACGGCGTGCCCGGTGCCGTTCTGCTCTTCCTGGACGGCGACCGCGATCGGACGGCCCAGTTCGGTCTCGAGGGCGCTGACGGCCGCCCCGACGCGTTCCTTGTCGTGCCCGACGACGGTGACGAGGTGCGTCGGATCGACCTCCGCGGCGGCGTGCAGGGAGTGCGCGAGCATCGTGCGTCCGCCCAGGGTGTGCAACACCTTGGGGGTCTTCGACCGCATCCGAGTTCCCGCGCCGGCGGCGAGGACGACCACGGCGGTCTGCACTGGCATGAAGCTCCCTCTGGGTCGTTCTGCTCTTGCTGTTCTCGACAGCTCCGCCTGCAGGAATTCGCTCCGCAGGCTCCGCTCCGCCGCCAGGACTCGAACCTGAACTATCTGAACCAAAATCAGAGGTGCTGCCATTACACTACGGCGGATTGCCACACACACGGGGTGTCACGCCCGTTTGCGCGAGAGAATCCTCGCATGCCGACCCGCCGCCCGTCGAACCGCTGCGGAAATTTGTCTCGATCGTCCCGATAGAGTGGGTGCTACCTGCAGTGTTTCTGCGCTGCCCGCGGCACTTCGTCGTCGCGAGTGTCAGGAAAGGATGGTGCCTCGGTGCCCCGACCCACGGACGTGGACGCGACCCCCGAGAGGGCGGTCCGCACCCGGATGACCGGTACGCAACGCCGGGAGCAGTTGATCGAGATCGGTCGTGCGCTGTTCGCCGAGCGAGGCTACGAGGCGACGTCGATCGAGGAGATCGCGCAGCGGGCGCACGTCTCCAAGCCTGTCGTCTACGAACACTTCGGCGGCAAGGAGGGCCTTTATGCCGTGGTCGTGGATCGGGAGATGTCGCGGCTGCTGGAGATGGTGACGTCGTCGCTGAAGCAGAACCGCTCCCGGGTCCGGGTCGAGCGGGTGGCGCTGGCGCTGCTGACCTATGTGGAGGAGCACACCGACGGATTCCGCATCCTGGTCCGTGACTCTCCGGTGGCGGCACCGGACGGCACGTACTCGAGCCTGCTCAACGAGGCCATCGGTCAGGTCGGGCACATCCTTGCCGGCGATTTTTCGCGGCGTGGCTTCAATCCTGACCTGGCACTGCTGTACGCGCAGGCGCTGGTCGGTATGGTGTCCACCACCGCGACGTGGTGGCTGGACGAGCGGACGCCTCCGAAGGAAGTCGTCGCCGCGCATCTGGTCAACCTGTGCTGGAACGGGTTGACCAATCTCGAGGCGGATCCCCAGTTGGGCACCGATCGGCCCCGCACGACGCCTCAGTGAACGTGTTCTCGTTTTCCGACTCGCGGTTCAACTTCACTAGGGCTGCGCCTGTCAAGTGCTAGGGTTCGCTGGAGTTTGCGCGCCCCGTCGGGGGGGTTGTTCGGGAGGCAGTCGATGGCGAGACAGGTTCGAGCAGAGGTAACTCGGGCGTCGGTCCTGATGGCGGCGGCCGACGTATTTTTGCGTCTCGGGTACGCCAACGCGGGTCTCAACGAGATCATCGAGCAGTCTGGTGTGACCAAAGGTGCGTTGTACTTCCACTTCAGTTCGAAGGAAGACCTGGCCCGCGGTGTCATCGACGAAGGCCAGATCCGTCTCACGGCCGGAATGACGTCCGTCAGTGACGGGCCGACGCCGGCACTGGAAGCGCTCGTTGCTCTGTCCTACGTGGCGATCGAGGCGGCGAGTTCCGATCCGATCGTCGCGGCGATGTTGCGACTGCAGCACGAGATCGGCGACTACCAGGGGACGCACGGCAACGTGGTGGCCTCGTGGCAGCAGGGTTTCGAACGACTCGTCGCACGAGCGGTCGAGGAGGGCGACATTCTCGCGGAGGACGACGTCTCCACGGGGACGCTTTCCACCTTTCTGCTCGGGTCGTTGCTGGGAGCGCATGTGGTCGCGACCGCGACCGGCGCCTTCGACGATCTTCCGCGCCGCATGGAGCGGGTCTGGTACTTCATTCTTCCCGGGCTTGTCGAGCCGTCGAAGCTCGTGTACTTCCGGCAGTTCGCCTCGCGCCGCCTGCTGCGCTGAGTGCGTTTCCGGCGGTGGTGCCTCCACCGCCGGGCGCTCCTCGCGCTCCTACCCGGAGCGGGAACTGCATCTGGCCATCACGACACGACGGCCGAAGTCCAGGGTTAATCAACGGTGGGAAACCCCGTGGCGCGCCGTTCGTCTGCGCATCGTCGAGATTCGTCAACAACTGAGGCTCTAGCTTCTGTCGGGCCGGGTGGGTAATCTCTTCATCGAAGTGATATAGCTCTCTTGTCTGTGTCGGGGGCCAAGAGAAGGCTCTGGAGGCCGCGCTCACCCACATTGATGGAGCCACCATGTTCCACTTGCGTTCCGCGCTTGGTTCAGTTGCGGTCGCTGCGGCCGTCGTCTTTTCCATCTCGGTCACACCGCTCGGGGTGACGACAGGGGTGAGCGCCGCGCCGTTCACCACCCCCGTGGCCCGGACCTTCACCGGCGACTACAGCAGCGGCGACTTCTCGCAATGGCCGTCGGTGCAGACAAAGGACTACAACGGCTCCGGAGCGGACTATGTCCCCAGTTACTCTGCGAGCATCGTCCCGGACGGAACCTACGGCAGAGCGGCCCGCTTCGAGGTTCGCAGCGGCGACGTCCCGTCGTTCGGGGACGGTGAGCGTTCCGAGGTGGCGGCCGGGAACGAAACCGGCGGATTCGAAGGTCAGACACTTTGGTATCAATTCTCCACCAAGTTCGACCCCGGATTTCCGCAGAACCATGCCGACCTCGGCTGGGGGCTGACGAACCAGTGGCACCAGGACGTCGGTGTCGGAAGTCCCCCGGTCGCATGGTCTGTGGGCCAGCGGAACGGCTACTGGTCACTGATCGTCCAGAAGCAGTCCGTGCCCGGCGCCTATCTGGAGACACTCACCCTCTTCGAGATACCCCTGGACGTGGGTCGGTGGCATGACGTGAAGATGCAGATCAATTGGTCGGCGTCGGACACTTCAGGCTGGATCAAGCTGTGGCTCAACGGCGTACCGCAGATGTTCACCAACGGCGCCGACACGTACTTCGTCCGCACGCTGATTCCCGGCACGAGCACCGTCTACTACAAAGAGGGTTACTACCGGCAACCTATGCAACCCGCCGGTGTCGTGTTCCACACGGGATTCCGGTGCGCCACCGACCAGGCGGCACTGTAGGAGGTGCCCGGTGGTCGCTCCACAGATTGCGGGCCACTCCGCACCGGCGGCCGACCGCATTGCGCTGAGGCGCAAGTTATTTGCGCTCGGCAATCAAGAGCACTTCACGGACAGAGAGAGGGCCGGCGAGTTTCGTGCGAACGGAGATCGGAGCCGCCTGCAGCGGACGCTCGATGATCGCCTTGACTGCGACCGGCACGTACGCGTGACGCTTCGCCCTGCCGAGGTGTAACAACATCCGACTTGGCACGGCGCGACTGCGTACGCTCCGAAAGCCGGCGTCGCGCAGCATGGCGCCCAACTCCCCGTTGGTGTATTCCCGCAGGTGAAACCCCGTGGCCACAGGAGTGAAGCCGCGCGAAATGTCCCAGGGGCCGGTCAGTCGACTGGGTGTCTCGATGAGAAAGCGCCCCCCCGGCCGCAAAATCTTCAGAACCGCGGCGAGGTGTTCGGGAACATCGTCAGGGTGCAGGTGCTCCATGACCTGACGGCTTATCACGAAATCGGCCGAGGATGGCGGCAGCGGTGGGTCGAGCACGCTACCGACCATGAAGCGTGCGTTGGCCGGTCGCTCTTGGTTCGCAAGTTCCACCATCGCGTCCGAGGCGTCGATACCGATGCATTCGCGCACGGCCGGCGCGAATCGCCGAATCAGACCTCCTCTCCCGCAGCCTACATCGACCACAGCGTCAGTTGGCCGAGTGAGTGCCCCGTACTGCTGGAACCAGCTTTCTTCGAAGGCTTCCTCGGAAGCGGCGTCTGTGACGTGCGCTTTATGCCAGGGAACCTCGTCGAACAGACGGTTGTATACATCTCGAGTGACGGACTCGCGCGTGTCGGGGGTGCTGGCCAACAGTTCCTCGCGCAGTCCTCGTTCGATTTTCCAGTGAACTCTGTCTCGGTCTTCTGGCGGTGGCCAGTCCTTCGAGGGCTCGCCCGGTGGTTGAGACATGTCGATCGAGACCTCCTGTGTGAAGTGAAGTGAGGGTTCCGGCCGAGACCTCTGACCAGGACGTATCACCCGAGGACGGAGATCCGACTTACGTTTTACAGTGTAGACATCCGCGGCGCCGCGGCTGAGACGAACGCGTCGACTCACCAACACAGCATTCGGACTGCCACGCATTCGGTGCGGTCCGACCCTTCCCGGTAGCCTCGCTTGTGCTGACGGGCCGGGGGTCGGGAGTGCGGTGTACCAGGCCTTCCGGCGAGCGGTTTTCCGGCGTGCGTCGAATGTCGTTACAAGAGGTTTGCCGGCGACTGTGCGGTCGGAGATCGGAGCGGTCCACGCAGATCGTACGTGCCCGCGTTGTCGCGCAGTGGCGTCCTCGAGTGCTTGTGTGGAGTAGGTCGTGTCGACGCGGTTGGTACGCAGACGATGGGCGATTCGGCGGAATCGAGCCGGCGCGGCGAGGATGGGTTTCGCAGCGCCGCGGATGCTGATTCTATTTTCGCAGAGCGCTTTTCGGTATTGCGACGTCTCCGGGGGTGCCGTCGCGTGGGCGCGGGTCTCCGAGTGTCGAGCAACGGGTGAGTCTCGGCGTTCGCCGCGTGATGCGCACCGGCGGGTCGAACTTGTTTCTGTCGAGTCCCTCCCGGCGGAATGCGTCAACATGGTTCAGCTGCTGTGGTATTGAGCGTTGGAGCATGGTCGTCGAAATCAATTCTGCCGCTGACGAATTAGTCTGCAACGCCGATCCTGCGGGGTGCGGCGTACCGGCGGAGGGCGGGGGCGACCGGCCGCCCGCGGAGGAATCCCGCCACACTCCCGGCTTCGATCGCTCTGCGGTAGATCTGCAGTGCGCTCCGGGTCGCCTCGAGGGTGTCGGTGATGTCCGTCGGGGTGTRCGCTGCGGATGTGACGAACGATTGACCGAGCACTCCACCTGACAGCAGTTCCTGGAGGAAGAGTGTGCGGAACTCCTGCGATGGTTGACGTTCGGGGTCTCGGGTGACGAATACGAGGCAGGATGGTCGTCCCATCACTTGGACATAGTCTGCGATACCCAGCTCTGCCGCGGCGCTGTTCACGCCCTCGGCCAAGCGTTGTCCCG
>NZ_JBFUGT010000096.1:0-23040 GCF_056402775.1 Rhodococcus sp. P3_B8 | reverse complement strand
ATGTTCACCACACCGGCGGGCAGCAGGTCGCCGATGACGGAGATCAGGTGCAGGATCGACGCCGGGGTCTGCTCGGCGGGCTTGAGAACGACTGCGTTGCCCGCGGCGAGTGCGGGAGCGAGCTTCCACACGGCCATGAGGATCGGGAAGTTCCAGGGGATGATCTGGCCGACGACGCCGAGCGGCTCGTGGAAGTGGTAGGCGACGGTGTCGGAGTCGATCTCCGACAGTGCGCCTTCCTGCGCCCGGATCGCACCGGCGAAGTAGCGGAAGTGGTCGACGGCCAGCGGAATGTCGGCGTTCAGGGTCTCGCGGATCGGCTTGCCGTTGTCCCAGGACTCGGCGAGCGCGATGGACTCGAGGTTCTCCTCGATGCGGTCCGCGATCTTGTTCAGGATGATGGCGCGCTCCGCCACCGATGTCTTGCCCCAGGCCGGAGCCGCAGCGTGTGCGGCGTCGAGCGCAAGTTCAATGTCCTCGGACGTCGAACGCGCGACCTCGCAGAACGGCTGTCCGGTGACGGGTGTCGGATTCTCGAAGTACTGGCCCTTGACGGGCGCAACCCACTGGCCGCCGATCCAGTTGTCGTAACGCGATTGGAAGGACATGACGGCGTCCGGCGAACCCGGGCGGGCATACACGGTCATCGATAACTCCCTGGTGTCGTGAAACTCGGGTGGAACTGGGTGTGACTCACAACACTAGGGACCGTACCGTTGCAACTACGTTGCGTACTGCTGATCGAACAGATCGATCCTGGACTTGACCTGGGAATACAGGGGTGAACGCGGGTCGAGGCCCGCCAGATACGCCTCCCATGCGGCGACGTCCTCACGGCCGTGGACGGACGTGGTCCATTTGGCGAGCAACCGTTGATCACCTTCCCGCAGCAGCGCCGCCTGGACGCGTGCCCGCAACTCGTCGCGAAGATCCTCGACCCCGGGCGCCTCCGACCCGGGAAGGACCGGGCCTGAGTAGACGTCGAGGGCGGCGGTGAGCTCGCCACGGTCCAGGGCTCCGCGGACCTGCCGGAGGTCCGAGGTCAATTCGGCGAGCAGCCGATAGGGCCGCGAACCGAGGTTTGCCGGACCGAAAACCTTACGCAGGCGCGACATCTCGGCACGAATGGTGACGGCGTCGAGTTCGTTCTCGTCGAGCAGGACCGCGAGGCGGTCGGAACTCAGGCCTTCGGGGTGCTCCGCCAGGAGCAGGAGGATCTCCGCGTGCCGCTGCGACAGCGGGATGCGTTCGGGCCCACGGACCAGTGTCGGCCGACCCGATCCCAGCACCTCCAACCGCAGTACCGTCTCGACGAGCGGGTGCGGTGAACGCAGCTGGTGCAGTCGCAGCTCCGCCTCGGCGGCCGCGACGGTCGCCCTGATCAGCGAGAGCACCTCGGGCACCGCCACCCGCGGACCACCGGTGATGTCGATGGCCCCGACGATCAGTCCGGTCGCGGGGTCGTGGACGGGCGCCGCCGAACAACTCCAGTCGTGCACCGAGCGGCTGAAATGCTCGGCACCGAAGATCTGCACGCAATGGTCGAGGGCCAGCGCGGTACCCGGGGCATTGGTGCCGACGGTGCCCTCACTCCAGTCGGCGCCCTCGACGAAGTTCATCTCCAGTGCGCGGTCCTTGGCGGACGAATCGCCCTCCACCCACAGCAGCTGACCCTTCTCGTCCGTGATGGCCACGAGCAGCCCGGTGTCGGCGGCGTCCTCGACGAGAAGCTTGCGGACCACCGGGCGGATGATCGACATCGGGTGGGACGCCCGGTACGTGGCGAGATCCGCGGACGCCAGATCGACGGCGCGGGCCGACCCGTCCGGGTTCACTCCCTTGCTGGTGCTGCGCATCCACGAGTCGAGGATGACGGAACGGACGGAATTCCCGTCACCGTCCGGGGCACGACCGGCGGGTGCGTGACGCTCGACGAACAACTGATGCGCCGACGACACCCTGCGCGCCAGCATCGCGACGTCGTCTCCCGGGCGCACAGCGACCCACGGATTGCCCCCTGTGGGCGGTTGACTTTGCATCGAACTCCTCCACGGCGTCTCTGCCTACTGTAACCCGCATCACACGGGCCCGTGTCGCCCCCTCGGTCACTCCCGCAGGAAGGTACTGACGCGCTCGGCGACCATCACCGCCGTGGCGTGCGGCCCACGGCTCGGGACCACCGGGAACACCGAGGTGTCGGCGATGGTCAGCCCTTCCATTCCGCGGACGTTGCACCACTCGTCCACCACCGCGCCCGCGTCGTCGCGTCCGCCCATCCGGCAACTGCCGCACAGGTGCAGCGACGTCCCCAGATGCGCGAGCACCGCGCGGTCGGATACCTCCTCGGACAGCGGCACGACCAACGGACCGAGCTCCCGCGAACGGAGCAGTTCCAGTCCGATGGCTTGTCCCTCGCGCAGCGCCCGGCGGTCGGCGGCGGATTGCGCGTAGCGGTATTCGATTCGGGGACGGTCCCGGCGGTGCCGCGACGTGAGCCGGATGTCGCCCCGGCTGTCCGTCACCATGAGCCCGATCCCGAGGATCGGGTCGGGCTGCCCGGATCCGGGGACGAGCACGTCGAACGGCGCCGTGTACGGACGGATCTCGAGGTCGCCGACATTCAGCACCGTTTCGACGACCGGACTGGTGTCGCTGCGGCGGAGCGAGTCCCGGATACGGTACGGCAGAGCCACTTCGGGGTGATCACTGAAGTCGCTGCCCACACCGGGCGCGTCGAGGACGACGGGAATGTCGTTGTCCGTCAGGTGTTTCGCCGGACCGATACCCGAAAGCATCAGCAGCACCGGGGTTTCGACCGGACCTGCCGCCAGCACGACCCGACCGGTGCGGACCGTGCGCCGCACACCGTCCGACTCCACTTCCACCCCGACGGTCTCGTTACCGGAGAACAGAATTCGGACGACATCGGAATTCGCTTCGACCGCCAGATTGGGCCGCTCCCATGCCGGAAGCAGGTACGCCACTGCCGTACTGACACGGTGGCCGCCGTCGACGTTCAGGGGCACCGGACCGATCCCGCCTGCGCCCGCGCCGTTCTTGTCGGGTTCCTCGGGATGTCCTGCACCGAGTGCCGCGGCTCGGAACGCCGCGCTGATCTCGCTCAGCCGCTCCGCGGGCTGCCTGCGAACGGGCATCGGTCCGGTCGTGCCGTGCCGGGAGTCGTCGAAGTCGGCGTCACGCTCGAGTGCCCGGAAGGCCGGCAGCACGTTCTCGTACGACCACGACGCGGGCCAGTGCCGGAAATCCGCTTCCGTCCCACGGACGAAGTAGGCGCCGTTGACGGCGCCCGAACCGCCGAGGACGTGCCCCCGCACCATGGCCGAGGGAACGCTTCGTGCCAGCTCCACGCCGTACGTCTCGGCGAACGCGCTGCCCGGACCGACCGGCAGCGTCCGGTAGTCGAGCACGGGACAGTCGGACACCGACCGGTAACCGGGTCCGGACTCGAGGAGGAGGACCGATCGTCCGGGATTCTCGCTGAGCCGGGCGGCCACGACGCATCCACTCGAACCGCCGCCGACGACCACGACGTCGGCGGCGCGAATCGGATCGGCCACTACGACTTCAACCGGGGCTTCAATGCGTCGAGGTCGCGGGCCGTGATGGCGCCCTTCCAGAGCCCGGCGCCGTACGCGACGTCGTCGATCCGCTTGAACACCGTGTGCCGCACCGGTCCCAGCCCTCCGGGCTCCCGGTGGGTCGCCCAGTCGGCGACGCCCTCGGCGACGGCGATCGCGAGCGCGATACGGCGAATCCGTTTCGACAGCAGCACCGCCAGCAGAGTGATCGGCCAATAGTGGCGACACATCGCGGACGCCAGTTGCCAGGCACCGCCGGCGAAGCCCTGGGCCGCAAGGATCGCGGCGATGCGGGTCGGCTGGTCGAGGCCGGTGAACATGCGGCGCAGGCGCAGCAGCATCATCGCGAGTGTGGCGACGGCGCCGAGCAGGCCGAGCCGGGTGCAGGTGGCGGCGGCGAGGCACGCGAAGAACGTCCACGGCGACATCGACAGCGGGGGAACCATCCCCGAATGCCTTGCCGCCAGCGGCGCCGCACCGGTGCCGTAGAACAGCTTGCGGTCGAACCACTTTCCGAACGTCACACGGTGATCGTGCGCAACGTGAGCCACCGGCTCGTACCGCAGTCGCCAGCCGGACTCCTGGAGTCGCCAGCACAGGTCGACGTCCTCCGCCACGTGCATGGACTCGTCGAAGCCGCCGAATTCGTCGAGCACCTCGCGGCGGGCGATCATCGCGGCGCTCGGGACGTACGACACCGGGCCGCCGGACTGGACCGCGGACTCCTTACGTCCGAGGTCGAGGGAGGAGCGGGCGTGCTCGTACCGCGCGAGTGTGCTCGCCTCGGGTTCGAGCGCCACGATTCTCGGGGCGACGAGTGCGACCGCGGGATCGCTGAAGTGGCCGAGCATGACCTCGATCCAGCCGGTGCGCGGCAGGACGTCGGAGTCGAGGAACGCCACGAACGGAGTTGCGGCGTAACGCAGACCGGTGTTCCGTGCCGCGGCCGGTCCCTTGGCCGTCTCGTGGCGCAGAACGGTGACGCGGCCACCGCACCCGTTCTGCAGCACGGGGGCGACGATCGGGACGTCGGATCCGTCGTCGACGACGACCACCTCGAGTCCGCGGAGCGAGGCCAGCACCCGGTGCAGCCCCGACGCGTTGTTCTTCACCGGAATGACAACGGTGACATCCCGGGGCGACGGAGTACTCATGGGGCGCGGGTTGGCGACCCCCGAATCGAGGAGGCGGCGTGCAACGACCGCGGACTGCGGATCGACGACCTCGAGGTAGCCGTCTCCGATCATGGCCGCCGCGGTGGGTGCCAGCTTCAGCATCCGAGTCGGCGAACCGCCGATGAGCACTCGACCTCCGGAATATGCGCGTACCTTGGGGTCGATTCGGATCCCGAATCCGTCGGGAAGTCGAGCTTGGCGCATCAGTCGATCGTAGGCGGATCGGAGAGCGCTGGCAGGGCATGCCGGAAATTAGTCGCGTCGGCATGCCGGAAATCCGCCCTCGGCAACTCGAGGACGCCCGTGCGGGTCATTGGAGCCTCCCATCGGCGCCCGGTTCCGACCGGAGCCTTCCATCGGGGCCCGGTTCCCACCGGGCCAGTGCCTTGGTGACTGCGTGGACGAGTACGCCGAAGATCTGCGCCCCCTCCGCGGCCGTAGCGCCCGTCGGGTCACCGAGCACGCCGTTGGCCGACACGGCGACCATACCGCCTTCGCGCAGTCTTGGCATCAACCTCGCAATAGGTTCCGCATTACCGGCTTCAGCCCTGGACAACCTCACCCGACCGGGTGAAAGGTGTAGCAACAAGGACGTTTCCGTACGCCCGGCATGGGCGTCCGCCCCGGGTACCGCACACGGCACCCACGCCACATCGCGGGCCTCGTACCGAAGCAAGGCGACAGCCTTGACCAGCGCGGGCCCGTTTCCGCCGTGCCCATTGACGAACAGCACACGGTCCGCCCACCGGCACGCGGACCTGCCGTACTCGACCAACACGGTCTCCAGCGCCTCCGCCCCGAGCGAGATCGTCCCGGGAAACCCCTCGTGCTCGCCACTGGCGCCGTAGGCGATCGGGGGCGCCACCAGCACGTGCGGCAGCGCGCGGGACACGGCGTCGGCGATGGCGGTGTCGGTGTCGAGCGGCAGATGCGGTCCGTGCTGCTCGAGAGAGCCGACCGGGACCACGACCGTCGACACGCGGGACACGAGTTCGGGCCACACCGCGTCGTCGAGGTGTCCGGAATGGGGCATCCACCGATGCTAGGCGATGCGGAACCGGCCGCTGCGCGCGCTAGAGCGCGAGCGCGACCCGCTCCCCCTCGATGACGGCGGAATGCGCGCGCCGCGGAGCCAGGGCGTCGCCGACGCGATGAACCTCGATACCGCTGTCGGCCAGCTCTTTCCACAGATCGTCCTCCGGCTGCTGATGCGCCGAGGACACCACCCAGTCGACGGTGAGCTGTCGCAACTCACCGGTCGGGTGGTGCAGGAGTGTGACCGCGAGCCGCCCACCGTCTGCGGCTTCGCACCCGGTCGGCACCACGTCCGTCACCTGCGTGATGCCCTTGCCGTCCGCCCGCCGGTTCCATCCCTCGAGGTCCAGCGTGATGCCGAGATCCTGGCCGACGATCATCCCCGGTGTGCAGATCGTGACGGCACACCCGGCGTCGGCGACGAACTCCGCGACGGACGTGCCCTGATGGAATCCCAATTCGTCGACCACCAGCACCGTCCCGGCCGGACGCGCGCGGTCCTCCAGCACGTCCCGCACGTCCACCACCCGGTCCGACGCGCCCGCCCAGCGCGGTCGGCGCGGACGCGCCCCGGTCGCGAGCACCACCACGTCGGGACGTCCCTGCACCAGTGCCCCGGCGGTCGCGTCGGTGCCGCTCCGCACGTCCACACCGCGCCGAGCGCATTCCGATTCCAGATCGACGACGAGGTCTAGGAACTCGCGGCGGCCCGGGACGACGGCAGCCGTCCGGATCTGGCCGCCGAGAACCGTCGCGCGTTCGAACAGCGTCACGTCGTGACCCCGCTGCGCCGCGGTCGCCGCGGCCTTGAGCCCGGCCGGGCCACCGCCGACCACGAAGACCCGTCTGCCGGGAACGGTCGGTGCGGGCAGCAGGACCGATTCCCTGCCCGCGCGCGGGTTGACGACGCACCCGAGCCACCGGCCCAGCCCCATACGTCCGATGCATTCCTGATTGCACGCCAGGCACGTTCGAATGTTTCCTTCTTCGCCGGCCAGGGCCTTCGCCGCGAAGTCCGGGTCTGCGATCTGGCCGCGCACCACCCCGATCAGGTCGCAGTGCCCCTCGTCCAAAGCCTGGTCGGCCTGGTGCGGATCGGAGAATCGGCCGACGCCGACCACGGGAAGACCGACCCGTTGCCGGATGGCGTTCGGGACGAACAACGCGTACCCGCGAGGGACGGCCATGGAGGCCTCGATCATGTGGAGCGTCTCGGTGGCCATCCCGATGGACGTGTTGATGTAGTCGACACGGCCGTCCGCCTCCACCAGAGCGGCCACCTCCACCGCCTCGTCGAGGCGGACTCCACCATCGAACAGATCCTCCCCCGCGAGCCTCACCCCGAGTGCGCGATCCGGACCGATCGCGCCGCGCACGGCCTCGACGACCTCGAGGAGGAACCGGGCCCGGTTCTCCAACGATCCCCCGTAATGGTCCGTGCGCTGGTTCGTAGCAGGGGCGAGGAAGCTCCGCACCAGCGACGAATGGGAACATTGCAGTTCGATCCCGTCGAATCCGCCTAGGACACAGTGCTCGGCCACGCGCGCGTACCCGTCGACGAGGGTCCGGATCTCCCGCTGATCGACCGCCTTGGGAACTTCGCGGAACAGTGGATCGGGGACGGCGCTCGGCGCCCACAGCGGCCGCCGCGAGTACATGCTCGACCCCTGGCCGCCGTTGTGGTTGATCTGAGCCAGAATCGGGACACCGTGGTGGTGGACCGCGTCGGTGATCCGCCGGTACCCAGGGACGACCTCCGGCCGGTAGCCGGCGATCACCTTCTCGTACGGCCAGTCCCCCGGATGGGTCGCGTGCTCCTCGGAGATGATCAGGCCGGCACCGCCCTTCGCGCGCGCCGCATAGTAGGCGGCGTGCTGCGCGGTGGGCAGGCCGTCGACGGCGTACCCCGTGAGGTGCGCGGAGAAGACCACCCGATTGCGCAGGGTCAGCGGCCCCACGCGCAATCGGGTGAACAGGTGGCGGTACGCGGAGGTGCTCACACCTTGGTGTTGCCCATGTCGACGGCGACCTGACTGCCCGTGACCCTCCTCGAACCGTCGCCGGCCAGCCACAGCACCGCATCGGTGATGTCGTCGGTGTCGGCCAGCGGATGCTCGGTGAGGATGGTGCCGAAGCTCGACAGGTAGTGCGGGTGCTTCTCRAGTATCACGAGGCTGCCCGGATCCGTGCCCATCGGAGTCTTCACCCCGTACGGGTGAACGGAGTTGACCCGAATCCCGTATTCACCCAGTTCCTTTGCCGCGGTCTGGGTCAGTCCGACGAGCCCGAACTTGGAGGCGGCGTAATTCGCCTGCCCCGGAAGCGGCTTGATGCCCGCGACGGAGCTGATCACGATGATCGAACCCCCGCGGCCTCCCTCGATCAGCGCCGGCACCGCAGCCTTCAGCGTCTTCCACGCCCCGGTGAGGTTCACGTCGATCAGCGACTCCCACTGCTCGTCGGGCATCTCCCAGAAGCGATTCCAATTGCAGATCCCGGCGTTCGCGATCACGATGTCGAGCCGGCCGAACTGTTCGACTCCCCGGTCCACCACAGACTTCAGTTGAGCACTGTCACGCACGTCCGCCTGCTCGGCGAGAATCTTGCCGCCCTCGGATTCCACGAGCCGCACCGTCTCGGCCAGGTCGTCCGGCGTCGCCGGCTCGTAGCTGTTGAACTCCGACACCGGCCCGCAGATGTCCACGGCGATGATCGCCGCACCTTCGCGCGCCAACCGCACCGCGTGCGTCCGCCCCTGCCCACGGGCAGCCCCGGTGATGAACGCGACCTTGTCGTCGAACTGTCCCATGAAATGTCCTATCTCTCGTTGACGAGGGTGAACGGATGGTGGTCGAACTCGTTCTGCCTGTGTGCGGTCACGGTCAGCGCCGCGGTGCGACCCTCACGGACCGCCTCGAGGAGTGTCCGGGGAGCCACGCAGTCGCCGACCCGCACCGCATCCGGACGCGACGAGCCGAGGGTGTCCTCGGGGAGACGGTGTGAGCAGTCGATCAGCACGGTGCACGGCACCACCGACTCTTCGGCGGTGTACCGGTTGCGGATCCGCATGCCGTCGTCGCCGATCGAGACGATGCGGCTGTCGAGGTGGCGCGTCACCCCGGCTCGTTGCAGACGGGTGTTGGCATCGGCGAGATCTCCGGTCATGCCCAGTCGCGAACCGGCCACGGAGTCCTGGGTCACGATGCTCACGTCGCGTCCCTGCGCCGCGAGCCATTCGGCGACCGCCACGCCGACCGGTCCGCCGACCGGGTCGAAGACGACGTGGGGCCCTTCCGCCGGCGCGCCGCCATCCAGCGGGTCCGCGGCACCGACACACCGGACGCTCCCCTCGACGGGGAACGGCAGCGGGCTGGGCCTGCTGCCGGTTGCGAGGACCACCGTCGCGCCCTCGCGTTCCGCGGCGTCGATGTCGGCGTCCGAGACAGTGGCGCCGAGACGGAATTCGACCCCGAGGCTGCGGCATTCGTTCTCGAGCCAGTCGGTGAGCGCTCTGAGGTGCGGCGCACCTACGGCTGCCCGCACCATCCCGCCGACCCGGGCCGACGCGTCCGCCACGGTGACGCGGTGACCGCGCAGGGCCAGCACTCGCGCCGCCTCGAGACCGGCCGGACCGCCCCCGACCACCAGCACCGCGCCGGTAGCAACATCAGCGATGCCCTCGACGGGATCGACGGTCTCGTGTCCGGCCGTCGGATTACCGACGCAGGTCACGACCGGATTGCGGGGGTCGAGCACCTGGCACGTCTGATTGCACAGGACGCACGGCCGCGGCACCGCACCGCGCCGGATCTTGACGACGAGGTCGGGGTCGGCGATCTGGGCGCGCGTCATCTCGACGACGTCGGCGACACCCTCGTCGAGCGCCCGGGAGGCGACGGCTGGATCGACGACGCTGCCCTGGAGAACGACCGGGACCACGCCCGCGACGGCGGCCCGGATGTCCCGGCAGAGTTCGGTGTTGAAGGCGGGTGACTGGTGGAAGTCGGGGTGGTACGCGTTCGGTGTCATCGGCCCGCCCCGGACCACCACGAGCAGGTCGAGTGCCTCGGCAAGTTCCCGTGCGTGTCCGGCGGCGATCGACGGCGTGATCCCCGCCCAGGACGTCGCCTCGTCGCAGCTCAGGCGCAGGGACAGGACCCGGTCGGGGCCCAGCTCGTCGCGGACGGCGGCGAGGACCTCCCGGGTGAGGCGCAGCGGGTCGGCGCCGTACTCGTCTGCGCGAACATTGGTGAGGTTCGAATGGAACTGCCGCAGTATCCCTCTCGGTCCGGCGTCGAGCTCGACACCGTCCACGTCCGCGGACACGGCCGCGGCGGCCGCGGCACGGAAACCCTCGACGAGGCCGTCGATCTCCGCCTGCTCCATCTGCATCGGCATCTCACGGGAGATCACGTCGGCAATGCCCGACGGTCCCCACAGCACCGCCTGCGAGTACGCACTCGACCCCTGCAGTCCGGTGTGCCCCAGCCCGGCCAGCACCAGCGTGCCGTGCGGGCGACACGCAGCGACCACGTCCCGCCAGCCACCGACGCAGTCGGACGCCAGCGGAGCCCGCTCGTACGGCCAGTCGGACGCATGGACCGACGCCACCTCGGTGACGACGATCCCGGCGCCGCCACGCGCCCGACGCTCGTAATACGCGACGTGCCGCGGGGAAAGCGCTCTTCCCGCACCGAGATTGGTGGGGTGCGGACCCAGAAGCACCCTGGCCGGGGCGTGGCGGCCGGCCAGGGTGATCGGGTCCGTCAGTTGCGCAGACATCTACGCCGTTCGTCGGTCAGGATTCGGCGCCGAGCACACGGGCGAATCCGGGCGGGATCACGACGTCGGACGGCGTCAGGTCGTGGATGGACGAATGACCCAGCCCGAGCAACGCCGAGTCGATACCTCCGCGGAGGACGTCGAGAACGTTCTCGACGCCGGCCTGACCGTTCGCCGAGAGGCCCCACAGGTACGCGCGGCCGATCATGACCGCCCTCGCACCGAGCGCGACGGCCTTCACGACGTCGCTACCGCGGCGGATACCACCGTCGAGAAGCACCTCGACCTGGTCGCCGACGGCCTCCGCGATGGCGGGCAGCGCGCGGATCGGCGCCGGGGTGCCGTCGAGGTTGTTGCCGCCGTGATTCGACACGGAGATCGCGGTGACGCCGGCGTCGACGGCGCGCTTCGCGTCGTCGACCCGCATGACGCCCTTGAGCATGAACGGCCCGCCCCACTGCTCGCGCAGCCACGCGATGTCGTCCCACGTCGGCAACGGCGTCTGCATCCACTCGCCGTAGGCGCCGAAGAACGTGGGCGGTTCCTGACCGGGCTGCGCCAGGTTCGGGGTGGTCAGATCCGGGATCTTGCGAGTCTTCGCGAACTCGTACAACCACTTTGGACGAGTAATGCCCTCGGGGGCGAACTGGAGCATCGCCTTGAGGTCCATCTTCTCGGGGATGGCCGGGCTACCCCAGTCGCGTCCGTACGAGAACGACCAGTCGGTGGTGATGATCAGGCCGGTCGCCCCCGCGGCGCGGGCGCGTTCCATCCGCTGGATCAACACGTCCCGGGTGCCGACCCAGTACATCTGGAAGAACGTCTGAGGATTGGCCGCCGTGACCTCCTCGATCGACTTGCTCGCGAACGAACTCAGACCGATCGCCGTTCCCCGTGCCGCCGCCGCACGCGCGACCGCGACCTCGCCGTCGGGGTGCACCGCCTGCACACCGGTCGGGGAGATCACGACGGGCAGCGAAATCGGCTGACCCATCACGGTCGTCGACAGCTCACGCTTGTCGGACAAACCGACCACGTGGGGGGCGAACCCCAACTCGGCGAAGGCCGCGATGTTGTCGTCGACCGTCACGCCCCGCTCGGAACCGGCGATCAACGCTGCATACACCGACTTCGGCAGACGCTTCTTCGCGCGACGCTGAGCCTCGGCCACCGTCTCGAAGAACGGATTCTTACCCATGGCAATACCTCTCGTACCTGGCAGACGACTTACGTCTGGTCCATGCCCGCAAGCGGGTTCTCGTCACAAATCTTGGCCGGCGGACGCACCATCAGCGTCAACGGAACCGGCGCCCGCGGAGTCCGGCGCTGGCCGGTGCGGGAATGGTCGACACTGGATTTCGGGATCTCCCCCGCGGCAGCCAACGCCAATTCGCCGTTGCCGATCACACATTCGGGGTCCGGGCCGTCCATCGGCAGCCCGGTGAAGAACTTCGCGGCCATGCAGCCGCCGCGGCAGGAGTCGTAGTGGTTGCACTTGCTGCACGCGCCGCCGGTCTGCGGGGACCGCAGCTCCTGGAACAGCTCCGACGTCTGCCACACCTGCTGGAAACCGCCGTCCGCCAATATGTTTCCCGCGAGGAACTGCTCGTGGATCGCGAACGGGCAGGCGTAGACGTCGCCGATCGGGTCGATCAGGCACACCACCCGTCCGGCGCCGCACAGGTTCAGACCGGGCAACGCATCGCCGTACGCGGACAGGTGGAAGAAGGAGTCGCCGGTGAGCACGCCCTCACCGTTGGCGACCAGCCAGTTGTACAGCTCGCGCTGCTGCGCCTGCGTGGGATGCAGTTCGTCCCACACGTCCGCGCCGCGCCCCGACGGTCGCAGCCGGGTGATGCGCAGGGTGGCGCCGTACTTGTCGGCGAGGGCCTTGAAGTCGTCGAGCTGGGACACGTTGTGCCGGGTGACCACCACGGAGATCTTGGCGTCCTTGAAACCCGCCTCGGACAGATTCTCGAGTGCCCGCACCGCCATCGCGAACGAACCCGGACCACGAACGGCGTCGTTGACCTCGGCCGTCGCACCGTCGAGGGAGATCTGCACGTCGACGTAGTCGCTGGCCGCGAGCCGGGCGGCGACCTTCTTGTCGATCTTCACCCCGTTCGTGGAGAACTTCACCCCCACCTGGTGGGCCGTCGCATAGTCGACCAGCTCCCAGAAGTCCGAGCGAACCGTCGGCTCACCGCCGCCGATGTTCACGTAGAAGACCTGCATACGCTGCAGTTCGTCGATGATCGACTTGCACTGCTCGGTGCTCAACTCCCGCGGGTCACGCCGGCCGGAGGAGGACAGACAGTGCACACACGACAGGTTGCACGCGTAGGTCAACTCCCAGGTGAGGCAGATCGGGGCGTCGAGACCGAGTTCGAACTGGTCGACGAGGCGGCCGACCGGAGCGGAAGGCCTTTCGAGCATGGAGGTCATGGGCTGTGTCCTCTGGTACGGGTGGAGAGAGCTGGTCAGGCGGGGACGATCATGTGCGACTCGGCCAACGTGCCGAGCGCTCGCGCATACTGCGCGGCAGTGTCGTCCCCGATACCCTGCGCCCGCAGTGCGGACCGGGCGTCGGCGTGTGAGGGAAGGGCTTCGACCACCGCGACGATCGTGCGGTTCTTCAGGAACGACAGCTTGCGCGTCCCGAAGTGGTAGAGCAGCGCCCCGAAAGGTTCGGGACGCAGCGCCACCTGCGGATGAAGCTTCCAGCCCACATCGAGATCGATACCGGCGTTGCCGGCCACTGAAGCAGAAGCTGGAGCGGACATGATCAGTACACGCCGCACATGCCGTCGATCGAGACCTCTTCCACCAGGGATTCCTCGACCAAGTCGTTTTCCAGCACGTTGTTGTCGCGATCCGACATGATTTCCTCCTACTGTTCGGTGATACGGCGCGAGCCGGAGGGATGTTCCCCGTCATAGGAGACCGTCCCTGTGACTCGCCTCACCACTGTAATGGCATCGAGTGCAGAATGACAGATCGGGAGGGGACGAAAATTGAGAAGTCGTCGAAAACCATCCAGTCGGATAGGGCGACGCCCGTCCACAACGCAGGATCGGATCAGCACCGTCGGGATCGAACTGTTCACGGAACAGGGGTTCGACGCCACCAGCGTCGACGAAGTCGCCGAAGCATCCGGAATCGCCCGACGCACCCTCTTCCGCTACTTCCCGTCCAAGAACGCGATCCCGTGGGGAGACTTCGACGCACACCTCGCCGAAATGCGCGCCCAACTCGCAGCGCAACCCGACGACATTCCGATCGTCGACGGGCTCACCGCAGCACTCCTGCAATTCAACGCGTTTCCCGCGAGCGAGGAAATCAACCACCGCAAACGCATGGGGCTGATCCTGCGAGTCCCCGCCCTGCAGGCGTATTCGGTGGTGATGTATGAAGGGTGGCGCAACGTCATCGCCGAGTACGTCGCGAGCCGGCTCGGAACCTCACCGACCGACCACGTACCCCGGACCGTCGGCTATCTCCTACTCGGCGTTGCGATGTCGGCGTACGAGCAGTGGCTCGACGACGATTCGCTCGAGCTGAACGAACTACTCGCCAGCGGAATGCAATCGCTCTACGATGGGCTGAGTTCCCTCGGCGAGCCCGACACCCGAACCTGACCCACTCCCGCCATCACCTCTCGGCAAGGTTGCCTCGAATGACTTCCACTCTCGACACGCCCCCTTTCGACTCCCTCGCACCGTGCGAATCCGGGCTGTGGTCACATGGTCACGTCACGGTCGAGCGGGTCGCGGCCGGGCCACTCACACTTACCCGTGACGGCGACCAGTTACGGGTGACGCACGCCCTGACACCCGAAGATCTGAGCGAACGACTCGTCGCCTCCGTCACCGCGTCCATCGAGGACGCCGACTTCGGTCAGGACGAATTCGAATCGACCATGGTCGGACTGGTCCGCTCCACCGTCGACGGTGCGCTCGAAGCGTGGACCGTCTACTACCGCAACTCCCTGAACGAACTGCTGGACGGCACCGCCGACTTCGCACCGATCCACGAGAAGGCGGAACAATTGGTCCGCGGTTCGGTTCTCGACCTCGGGTCGTGCTTCGGATTCCTTCCGCTCCGACTCGCCCGCGCCGGTCGGTCCGTCACGGCAACCGACATCCTGCCCGGCACCATGACCCTCCTCGACGCCGTGGCACCGGAACTCGGACTCGATCTGCGCACCCTCGTGTGCGACGCCGCGCACGTACCGGTTCCCGACAACAGAGCCGACACCGTCACCGCCATCCACCTCCTCGAACACGTGGACGAAAGCATCGGGGCCGCAGTGATATCCGAGGCCCTCCGCGTTGCCCGCGACAGGGTTGTCGTCGCCGTCCCCTACGAGGACGAGGCAACGGCCTGCCATGGACACATCCGCACCTTCGACACCCCGTCGCTCACGAAGCTCGGTGAATCGACGGGACGCCCCTTCGTGGTGTTCGAACACCACGGCGGATGGCTCGTCATCGACTGCTGACCACCTCATGACGCCCACAGATGCGCCGGGGTCGGGAGCGGCGGCGCGGTTGATCTGTAGTGGTGCCCGGTCGGAGTGCCCAGGTCGATGAGGTGGGTGCCGCCGGGGTTGTGTACGGGGCGGGCGGACCATCCGTCGCCTTCCTTCGCATAATTGCACGCCTCGCAAAGCCCGGACCCGTTGTCCGCCGTCGTGGCACCGGATTCTCGGCGTGAGCGGATGTGGTCGTGATGCCGGATCGGCGCATCGCACCACGGGGTGCGGCACGTCCCGTCCCGCAGGTCGATCAGCTGTCGCAGGCCCTTCGGGAACGTGCGCGACTGCGACTCCATCGCCGTCAACGCCCCCGACTGCGGGCAGGTGTAAATCCTTCGTAAGGTGGCCTCGATACCCGACCCCACCGCATCTGCCACCAGTTGCCGGGCAATCCCCGCCGGCACCGGCCCGAATCCCTGCAGCTGCGCGGCCTCGTGCCCGCCGGCCAGCAAGGTCTCGTCCGAGAGCACCAGATTCACCGCGACGGGAACACCACTCGCAGCGGTCCGGCCGGTTCCGCGGTCGAACAACAGGTCCACCATCAGCTGATTGCGGGTGCGACCGCCGCTGTTCCCGGTCGCGATCAGACTGTCCGCATCCCGACCCAACGTGGCCTGCAAACACACCGCCTGCTCGACCGGCATCAACACACTCAGATACGCCATCGAATCCGGCGCCGGCCGTGTCGTGACCCGACGCTCGGACACCGCCGTGCGATGCCGGGCCACCACCGCCGCGGCATCGAGTTCCACCGCCAACGCCTTCGCCCGCGCGATCAGACCCCGGTCGCCGACCCCGTCGAGAGTGGCCGGGTCCGAGCACAACCGGCGGTCCACGATCGCCCGATCCGTGGCTGACAGGCACGCTGTTTCCCGCACCAACAACGTGGCGCGCCATTCGTTCAACCGGCCCGACCGCAACATCGCCAGGGTGTGCGGCATCTCGTGCACCAGAGCCCGCGCGAACCCCAGATGCCGACCGCCACGGTTCGGGGATTCCCTGCGGGCCAACGCAATCTGCGATGCGATGCCGCGGTCCCACTCCACCCGCGGCAACCCCCGAGCCCTGCGGTCCGCGCGGATAGACGTGACGACGTCGTCGGTGATCACCGCCTGCACCGCACATCCGACCGACTTCAACGTCTCGATCGCATCGAGCCACTCGATCCCCAACCCCGCACCCCTACCCACCTCGACACACCGCAGCCGCGCCGTGAACGCACGCAACTCATCCAGATCCGCTGCAATCGGAGCCCCCACAACCAACCTCCCCCAAGGTCGTTCGAAACTTTGTTCGATTCTATCAACCGAACGCGACCACAGCAATAGAAGGTTTCCGACAGGGCCGTCGAACAAATGGGCGTTCGACCACCTCCCGGTACCGCAACCGCGCGCGGGTCACGCGGCAGCGCCGGGCCCGGGAAGGACGTCAACAACGACATCGAACGATCAGGGCCTCGGCGGCCGGGATCAGCGAGGCGAACCGCTCCGGATTCGTCACCCGCCCATACGCGTCCTCCGGTGGGTCCTCCAAAACCTCGGTCCCTCTCGCCTCGGTCCGGCGCTCACGGTCGGCGCCACGACGGTTCAGCTAACGAAATCCGATGACGCAGCGACAGAAGCACCATGCGGACCCGATCGTCAGGAGCGGGCCGCCGGACCCGAAGGAGTATCCGATGACCCACAGGATCCGCAGGTTCCTTGCCGGAGCGGCCGCGTCGTCCGCCCTTGCCGCCGCGGTGGTCGCGGTTGCCGCCGCTCCCGCGCAGGCCGAACCTTCGGCCGACTGTCACACCGGCACCACGCCTACATCGGGCACCTCGCACTGCACGGCGCAGGGCGTGCCCGATGGTATGACTGCGGTCCACATCGGGACCGTCGAGTGCTTCGGCCTGACGCCGCGAGCGATTCCGGGACCCGGGGGTGTCTCGCACATTCCGTGGATTCAGGGCTATCGCCGCGATGGCCTGTGGGTGCCGACGGGGACACCGTCGACCGGATCGTGCGTCGGCGGAATCGGCGCCCCGTGGTGGGAGGTCGGCGTCTCGACGGGCGCCTTCACTACGTGCGGCCTGCAGGAGGGGATCGTCACCTACGTCAGCGTCGGCTGCAATCCGATCCGCCCCCAGTAGGGCACACGGACCGCCAGCGATCACGGAATGTGGTCGGCGAGGATCTGCTCGCGCAGTATGTCGGCGTGACCGGCGTGCTGAGCGAGTTCACGCAGTACCTGCAGGTACAGGGCCCATACGGTGCGCTCGCCCCGGCCGTCGACCGTGTCGTCGAGCGCCAGACCGGCCATTGTCCGCCGGGATGCGTCACAGCGTTCGGTCTTTGACCAATCCGAGCAGCGTCGTCTTCGAGCGCACCAGACGCAGGCGCGCCTGCACGTCGTCCAGACTGCCGCGCAGAGCGGCCCGGTACTCGTCGGGTAGTTCGTCCAACCGGCCACGAAGATCGTCAGTCCACCCCATGCCCGGCATGGTAATCGCCCCCACGCGGCCGACATGTCACATCTGCTGTGGTGGGGAGACGACGACCGCGATGAGTTTCGCGCGCGCATGCTGTCTGTACTGGAGGAGAGGTGCTGTGGCGAAGACAGTCCCGGCCCGAAGTACACCCGACCGGCTCGACACGAGGACGTTTGGAAGAGGAGCGAACCCATGGTCATCGTCGCAGGACACATCACCGTCGCACCGCAGCAGCGCGAGTCCTATCTCGCAGGCTGCGTGAGGGTCGTCGAACAGGCACGCGGCGCAGCAGGCTGCCTCGACTTCGCCATCTCCGCCGACCTGGTCGACCCCGGTCGCATCAACGTCTTCGAGCGCTGGGAGTCGCAAGCGGCGGTCGACACTTTCCGCGGCAGCGGCCCGAGCGACGAGCAAGGCGCGGACATGCTGTCGGCGTCGGTAGCCGAGTACGACGTCGCCGGCGTGCGGGCCCTGTTCGGGGAAGGCACAGCGTGAACGCGCGGCACGGCCCCGCCCCGGCCCCGATGGTCGAAAATGTAGCCATGGCGGGGGAAGCGAACGAGATCGTTCTGAGCAAGCAGGAACTTCGTGAGGTCTCCGCGTTTGCTGCGCGGTGTGCGGAGGTGGTCCTCGAGATATTCGAGGACGATCAGCCGCACGACTCGCGGCCCCGAGACGCGATCACAGCTGCGTGGGAATTCGCGCGGGGTGGAGAACGCGGGAAGTCTCTGCGCGACACAGCGTGGGCCGCCCTCGCGGCAGCCAAGGGAACGAACACTGCGGCTGCGCGCGAGGCAGCGTGGGCAGCGATGTCTGCGGCAGGCGCCGCCTATCTGCATCCGTTGGCCAAGGCCACCCAGGTCAAACATATTCTCGGAGCAGGCGCCCACGCGGCCAGAGCCGCCGAACTCGTCGCCGGTGACGATCGGACCGTCGGTGCCGGGCACGTCGAGCGAGCGGTGCTTCGTGCGACACCGGTCGTCGTCGACGTGCTCGAACGCTTTCCACCGGCACCGGGTGGCGGTGGACGGGTCGGTGAGTTGATCCGCATGCTGGACACCGACCTTCGGCGCCGACCGCCGACCCAGCCGCCCTCTGCCGCTACGAATTCGTGAGGTCGCGCCGACGGAATAGCACCACTCCGATGGCACCGACGACGACGGCGATCACCGCGAGCCAGGCCAGCGGAGTGGCCGTCACGTCCACGGCGGGAACAGGCGGGACGTGTGTGAACGGCGACAGATCGCGGACCGCCTGAGGCAGCCCGAGCAGTGATCCGAGGAAACCGAAGATCAGGCAGACCGCGAGCGCACCCCAGGAGAGCCCGGCCGACCAGGCCGGGACGCCGCCGAACGCCAACACCGCCAATGCCGCGACCACCCCGATCGCCGGTACGAAGACGAGGGCGGCCCCCGTGAGGTGCACGACCTTCCCCGGCGCGTCCTCGGTCACCAGACCGTACGCGAGCCCGGTCGCCGCCCCGGTCAGCGTCTGCAGGACCACGATGCCGACGGCGACCAGGCCGACGTGCGCCAGCATCCACCGCGGACGCGAGACCGCTGTCGCGAGAACGGGTTCGAGTCGCCCGGCCGACTCCTCACCGCGCATCCGCAGCAATGCCTGCACGGCGTAGCCTGCGACCGCGATCGCCATCATGCCGAAGATGGCGGCGAAGTAGGCGTCGACCATGTTCGTCGTGCCGCCGCCGAGCTGTTCCATCATGTCGGCCACCTGCTCGCCCTCGCCGAGGAAGTCGTCGATCTGGTCTGCGATCGCGCCGTACACCACGGCGAGGACGGCGATTCCGAATGCCCACCAGAACAGGATCGTCCGTTGTATCCGCCACGCCGATCCGACCGCCGTCGGCAGCGACCGGGAGGCACGGGCGGGGCCCGGTCGGGTCGGCACGAGCCCCGAGCCGATATCGCGGTGCTCGGTGAGGGCGAAGGCGACCGAGCCGACCGCGAGTGCGAACACGGCGGGCAGCGCCAGAACCCACCAGGCGTTGTCGTCGTACGGACGGACCTGCTCGGCCCAGCCGATCGGCGACACCCACGTCGGCCAGCCGCTCACCACCCGCGTGCCGTTGTTCGTCACCGTGCCCGTCATGTCTCCCACCGCACGCAACAGGAATGCCACGCCCAGGGCGGCCCCGGCCAGTCCGTTGGCGGTGCGGGCACTGTCCGTCACCTGCGCCGTCACCGCGGCGATCGCCGCGAACGCGATACCTGCACCGGCGACGGCCGCGCCGAGCGCCACCGACCCGTCCAGTGGCAGACCCGCCGCCACCAGCACGACGACGTTGAGCAGTCCGAGAGCGAGGTTCGCACCGACCGCCACCGCCAGGGCCGCGGTGAGCAGTGCCTTCCGGCCCACCACGGCGGCCTCGACGAGTTCGGCGCGGCCGGTCTCCTCGTTCTGGCGGGTGTGCCGCACGACCAGCAGGGTGGTCATCAGGCCGGCGGCCAGCGACAGAGGCATGACGATCTGACAGGCGAGCACGGCGCCGGCGCTGTACCCCGACACGAGACCGTTGGTGGCCAGCGCGACCGGCGACGCCGCAGTGGCCATCGCGAAACTGCGCAGGTCGGGCTCCGTGGGATACAGGCCGAGCACGCTCGACGCCGAGAACGCCTGCAGCGCTGCGAGAGCGACTAGCCACACCGGCAACTGGATGCGGTCGCGGCGCAGGGCGAGCCGCACGAGCCGGGCGGTTCCTGCAAACTGGCCGCGGCTCGCCGGCGCCGGCGCCGTCACCGTGCTCACGGCGTCCGCGTCCCCGACTCGGCCCGCCGATGGTTCTCGCCCTCTCTGGCCAGTTCGTCCCCGTAGTGCCGGAGGAACAACTCTTCCAGCGTCGGTGGTGTCGACGTCAGCGACGTGATCCCGAACGTCAGCAGGTGGCGCAGCACCCCGTCGATCGCGCTGGTGTCCACCTCGCACCGGGTGTGCAGGCCGTCGACTCGCACGTCGTACACCCCGTCGACGGCCTCGAGCCCGGTCACCGGCCGCTGCGTGTCGGCGGTGATCGACGTGCGCGTGAGGTGACGCAGTTCCGCGAGGGTGCCGGTCTCCACGGTTCGGCCCTCGCGGATGATGCTCACCCGATCGCACAGCGCCTCGACCTCCGCGAGGATGTGACTCGACAACAGGACCGTCTTCCCCGCGTCGGACATTTCCTCGACGCAGTCCTGGAACACCGACTCCATCAACGGATCCAGCCCCGACGTGGGTTCGTCGAGCACGTACAGTTCGACGTCCGATGCGAACGCGGCCACCAGCGCGACCTTCTGCCGGTTGCCCTTCGAGTACGTGCGCGCCTTCTTCGTCGGATCGAGTTCGAATCGCTCGAGGAGTTCCGCGCGCCGCGGCTCGTCCAGCCCGCCGCGCAACCCCGCGAGGAGGTCGATCGCCTCTCCGCCGGTGAGGTTGGGCCACAGGTTCACGTCACCGGGAACGTAGGCGAGCCGCCGGTGCAACGACACGGAGTCGCGCCACGGGTCGCCGCCCAGGAGAGTGGCATTGCCCGAGTCCGCGCGCAGCAGGCCGAGCAGCACCCGGATGGTTGTCGACTTGCCGGACCCGTTGGGGCCGAGGAATCCGTGCACCTCCCCCGTCCCCACCTCGAGGTCGAGGCCGTCGAGTGCGCGGGTCGGCCCGAACGTCTTGACGAGATTCTCCACCGAGATCGCAGCCATGATGGGGACGCTACGCCGGTTCGCGGGTGGTCACGACGGGTTCCGCTGCCACCGCCGCGACGGGGCCGGATCAGATCAGACCGAGTTTGCCCGCCTCGTACACGGCCTCCGCACGGCGGCCGACGTCGAGTTTGCGCATGATGTTGCTGACGTGAAATTTCACCGTCGTAGCCGAGATGAACAGCCGCTCGCCGATTTTCGCATTCGACAGACCCTTGGCGAGGAGCTGCAGGACCTCGAGTTCACGCTCGGTGAGCCCGTCCCGCGGCGTCGTCTGCCCGTTGAGCGAGCGGATCACCGCCGACGCGCTGCGTGAATCGAATGCGCTCTCGCCGCGGGACACCGCGCGGATGGCGCGTACCAGTTCGGTGGTGTCGACGTCCTTGACCACGTATCCGCGGGCGCCGGCGTGGATGGCGCGGACGACGAGTTGCTCGTCGAGGAACGTCGTGAGCACGAGCAGCCCCATCGTGCCGTCCGCGGCGGACAGCTGGGCGCACAGTGCCAGCCCCTCGTAATCGGAGGCGGCCGACAGCTTCAGGTCCATCAGCACGACGTCCGGCGCGACGTCTCCGACGACGGCCAGCGCCTCCTGCATGGAGGACGCCTCCCCGACGACCTCGAGATCCGGCTCCCGTTCGAGGACCGATCGCAGTCCCTGACGGAGAATCGCGTGGTCGTCGACGAGCACGAGCTTCACCACCGAGGTGGGGCGAGCGGACCCGGTCTGGTCACGCACCGCGGTTCGTATGGTCATCGGTCCACCTCACTGTCGGAATGTAACGGGATCCGGGCAGCAACCCGGACTCCGCCGATCCTGGCCCGCGCCACTTCGAGGGTGCCGCCCAATTCGGCTGCCCGGGCCTGCATGTTCGCCAACCCGCGGTGGTGCCCGTCGAGGTCGTTGTTCGCCGCCATCCGCAGCATCAGTCGCATCCGCTTGGGGTCTCCGTCTCCGTCGTCGGCGACGGAGAGCAGCACCGAATCGGCCGAATACGTGAGTCGGAGGACGGCGCGCGTCGCGTGGGCGTGGACGGCCGCGTTGAACAGCGCCTCGCCGGCGATCCTCAGCAGCGCGTGTTCCCGGTCGCTGGACAGCTCGGCGGGGGTGCCGCCGACGCGTACGGTGACCGCGAGCTCGTCGGGCATGTGCACGACCCCGAGTTGTTCGAGCATCTCGGGCAGGGACGTCCGGTCGGAACCCCCGGAGTGGTTGAGCGCGTAGATGGCCGAGCGCAACTGCTCCACGGCGCGGCGCGTCAACTCCTTGGCAAGGTCGAGCCTCTCGCTGCGCTCGTCATCCGGGACACCGCTCCGGCACACCTCGATCTGCATGCCCGCCGACAGCACCGCCTGCGTGACACTGTCGTGGAGTTCGCGGGCGATCCGGTGCCGTTCCTCGTCGAGCACCTGGTGCCGGTGCGCCGCCCCGAGTTGACGCTGGGTGGATTCGAGTTCGGCGTTGCGCACCGCGAGATCGGAGGCGTTACGACGCGCCTCCGAGTACGCGTGCTCGGCCCGCTCGAGCAGCAGCTGGCCCCGCTGGTAGAGCGCCGAATTCTGCAGGGCCACGGCGGTCTGACTCGCGAGGATGCTGAGGACCGCGCCGTCGGTGGTGTCGAGTGTGCGGTGCTCGGCCGTCCAGGCCGCGAAGGCCCCCACGACGCCACCTTCGAGGACGATCGGCACGAAAGCGTGGTGCGCGTCGATGACGGGGGCGCCCCCGGTGCGCGCGGACCGGATG
>NZ_JBFUGT010000095.1:0-23177 GCF_056402775.1 Rhodococcus sp. P3_B8 | reverse complement strand
CTCGTAGACGGTCGGCTCGCCGGGGACGGGCTCCTCCGTGTCGGGTGCCAGGGTGAGTGTGAGCACCTCTTCCTTCTCGCCGCGCAACACTGCCAGGATCCGGTGGGACGGGAGCTTGCCGAACGGCTCGGAGAACTCGAAGTAGTCGGCGAACTTCGCACCCTCGGTCTCCTTGCCCTTACGGACCGCGGACACCAGCTGCCCGCGGGTCCACATCAGCTCGCGGAGCTCACCGACCAGGTCTGCGTCTTCGGCGAAACGCTCGACGAGGATCGCGCGCGCACCCTCGAGCTGTTCGGCCGTGTAGGACGCCGGATCAGTGGAGGGATCGGTGATCAGTGCGTCGGCGACGGGTTCGTGACCGGCCTCGCGGGCGATCTGCGCCTTGGTGCGCCGCTTCGGCTTGAACGGCAGGTAGATGTCCTCGAGGCGCGCCTTCGTGTCGGCGGTCATGATCTGCCCACGCAGCTGGTCGTCGAGCTTGCCCTGCGAGTCGATCGACTCGAGCACGGCGACCCGGCGCTCGTCCAGTTCCCGCAGGTAGCGCAGGCGTTCCTCGAGTTGGCGGAGCTGAGCGTCGTCGAGCGTTCCGGTGACTTCCTTGCGGTACCGGGCGATGAAGGGCACGGTGGCTCCACCGTCGAGGAGGTCCACGGCGGCCGCGACCTGTCCCTCCCGGACGTCGAGTTCCTCGGCAATGCGCTGGTTCACGGTCTTGAGAGTCACGGAAATGGACCCTACCGCTACTCTGAGACAATATCGTCGGCGGTGAGGCCGTCACGGAAATCTCGGGAGAATTTCATGTCCAGGCTGATCCGATGCCTGACGGTCATGGTCTTCGTGCTGGTTGCGCCGGCCTGCACCATCCCGACCGAGACGAACTCCGTGGTCGACATCCCGGCGACGTCACCGGCCGTCGCGACCCCCGACCTCCTCCCGGCCGACGACCCGCCGGCGGGGGACGGCGTGACCGTGAGCCCGGAGCCGTTCCCCTCCGCGCGAGTTCCCGTTTCCGCACCCCTCGCCGAACGCATCTCGGCGGCGGTCGCGACGGCGTCCGCCGAACGCGGCGCCGACATGTCGATCGCTGTTCTGGACCGCGCCACCGGCAGCTATCTGGAGGGTGCCGCCGCCGAACCCGTCGAAACGGCGTCGTTGGCCAAGCTGTTCATCGCCGCCCAGATGTATCACCTCGACGCGCTCGGTGAGCGGCCGCTGTCCGACTTCGACCGTGTCCTCCTGAAGCGGATGCTCGAATCGTCCGACGACGACGCGGCCAACACTCTCTGGGACGATCTCGGCGGCTCGGACGTCGTCGTCGACGTCGCCGGGCGGTACGGACTCGCCGCGACCACCCCACCCTGGGACGGATTGTGGTGGAACACCGAGACGACCGCCGCCGACCTCGTGACGTTCTATGCCGGGCTTCTCGACGATCGCGACGGCCTGGGCGCGGATCGCATCGCCGAATTCGTCGGCTACCTGCGCTCGTCGACACCCGCGGGGATCGACGGTTACGACCAGCGGTTCGGCATCCCCGACGGGTTGCCCGGCGAGAACGTCGTCGGGGTGAAGCAGGGTTGGATGTGCTGTGTGGGAGATCGGTGGATCCACGTGTCGACCGGCCTGATCGGTGACGACAACCGCTACATCGTGGCCGTCGCGTCGCGGGAGGACATCCGGTACGAGGACGACGAGGAGTCGTACCCGGACACCGCGATCACGGATGTCACCGAGGATTCCAGCGCCCGGCATGCACGGGACACGATGACCGGATTCGTGAAGTCGCTGTTCCCCACCGGTGTCGTCGACGACTGGGCGCAGCCCCAGGGTTAGAGCTGCGGCAGGCCCGGAAGCCGGTTCAGGGCAACAGGTCCGGGCGGCGTTCGGCGGTGCGTTGCAGCGACTGCTCCCGCCGCCACGCAGCCACCTTCGCGTGATCACCCGACAGCAGGACCGGCGGGACGTCGAGTCCGCGCCACGTCGCCGGCCGCGTGTAGCTGGGACCTTCGAGGAGGCCGTCGGAGAACGAATCTTCTTGGTGCGACTGCTGATTGCCGAGGACTCCGGGAATCAGGCGCACGAACGCCTCGGTCATCACCAGCACGGCCGCCTCGCCCCCGATGAGGACGTAGTCGCCGATGCTCACCTCTTCGACGCGCACCCGGCGGGCGGCGTCGTCGAACACGCGCTGATCGATGCCTTCGTACCGTCCGCAGGCGAAGACGATGTGCTTCTCCCCCGCCCAGCGCTCGGCGGTGGCCTGCGTGAAAGGAACACCGGCCGGTGTGGGGACGACCAGCAGCGTGTCCGAGTCGCCGTCGCCCGCGGCGAGGACGTCGTCGAGGGCGGGACCCCACACGGTGGGTTTCATGACCATCCCCGGCCCGCCGCCGTACGGCGAATCGTCGACGGCCTTGTGAACGTCGTGCGTCCAGTCCCGCAGATCGTGCACGTCGACGGAGATGAGGCCTTTGTCGATGGCCTTGCCGAGCAACGCCGCTCGAAGCGGTTCGAGGTACTCGGGGAAGATGGTGACCACGTCGAGACGCATGGCTACCGACTCACTTCCCGTCGGCGGAGTCACCGAAGTCGGGATCGAGTAACCCTTCCGGCGGATCGATCTCGACGATGCCGTCGGCGACGGACACCGACGTGACGATCGCGGCCACGAACGGGACGAGAAGTTCGCCGGACTGTTCGCCGGCCCGGCGGACCGAGAGCAATTCGCCTGCCGCGGAATGCAATACCTCGATGACGGTTCCCACCTCGGTGCCGTCCGCGAGGCGCACCGACAGTCCCTCGAGTTCGTGATCGTAGAACTCGTCGGGGTCGTCGGACGGCTCGAGTTCGGCGCTGTCGATGACGAACAGGGTGCCCCGCAGGGCATCCGCCGCGGTGCGGTCCGACACACCCTCGAGGCGCAGCAGAAGCCGCCCGGAATGGTCCCGGGCGGCTTCCACCGTGTATGTGCTCACAGTCTGCTCGCGCGGCTTGTGTCCCCGCAGCACGGCACCGACGGCGAATCGATCGTCGGGTTCGTCGGTGCGAACCTCGACCACGATCTCACCCTTGATGCCGTGCGACTTGGCGACACGGCCGACGACGAGCTCCACTGCTGTAAGGCCTCTACTGATCGGTGTCGACGACGTCGACACGGATCCCGCGGCCACCGATACCGGAGACCAGCGTCCGCAGAGCGGTCGCGGTGCGACCACCACGGCCGATGACCTTGCCGAGATCGTCAGGGTTGACGTGCACCTCGACAGTGCGCCCCCGACGCCCGGTGATCAGCTCGACACGAACGTCGTCGGGGTTGGCGACGATGCCACGAACGAGGTGCTCCACGGYATCGGCGACGACGGCACTCACTTGTCAGCAGCCTCGGACTCTGCAGCAGCCTCGGCGGGAGCGTCGGCAGCAGCCTCGGCGTCCTCGGCCTTCGCCTTCTTCTTCTTGGGCGTGATGGCCTCGCCGACGGGCTCGTTCTCGGCCTGCGCGAGCGCAGCCTGGAACAGCTCCAGCTTGGAGGGCTTGGCTTCCTTGACGCGGAGGGTGCCCTCGGCGCCCGGCAGGCCCTTGAACTTCTGCCAGTCACCGGTGATCTTGAGGATGGCCTCGACGGGCTCGGTGGGCTGGGCGCCGACGCCGAGCCAGTACTGAGCGCGCTCGGAATCGACCTCGATCAGCGAGGGCTCTTCCTTGGGGTGGTACTTGCCGATGGTCTCGATCGCACGGCCGTTGCGGCGGGTGCGGGAGTCGGCGACGACGATGCGGTACTGCGGGTTCCGGATCTTGCCGAGCCGGGTGAGCTTGATCTTGACAGCCACTGCTGTACTTCTCCTTCAGTGCGCACACGAGTGTGCTCACGTGTCACGTGCAATTCGGCGACGCGCAGGAATAGCGCGCCCGGTTTTGCCTCTAACCTGTGACCGCCGCGCGGTGCGTGACCGGATGCGACGAACAGCGGTTCATTCTGCCAGACGAACACCGTCAGGGGGAAACCAGGTCATCGGGTCTTGACGACGGTGCCCCGCAGCACCACGACGTCGGGCGCGGCGAGGGCGTCGCTGCTCGCGCGCGGATCGTTCCGGAAGACCAGCAGATCCGCGGGCGCACCCGCTTCCACTCCCGGATGTCCGAGCCACGCGCGCGCGTCCCAGCATGCGGCGCCGAGGGCCTCGGACGGGGTCAGTCCGACCGCCTTCAGTTCCTCGACCTCGTCGGCGATGCGTCCGTGGACGATCGATCCGCCGGCGTCGGTGCCGGCGTAGATCGGGATCCCCGCGTCGTGAGCGGCACCGATGGTGTCCTTCACCCGCGAGTGCAGGTCACGCATGTGCGCGGCGTAGATCGGGAACCGCGAGGCGGACTCGGCGATGTCCGGGAACGTCGCGATGTTGATCAGCGTCGGGACGAGGGCGGTTCCGTGCGAGACCATCAGCTCGATCGTCTCGTCGGTGAGCCCGGTGCCGTGCTCGATGCAGTCGATTCCGGCGTTGATCAGACCCGGAAGCGCATCCTCAGCGAAGACGTGCGCGGTGACGCGAGCCCCTTCGCGGTGTGCGGCCGCGATCGCTTCGACGAGGATGTCGTCGCTCCACAACGGCGCCAGGTCGCCCGCGGAGCGGTCGATCCAGTCGCCGACGAGCTTGACCCACCCGTCACCGGCCCGGGCCTGGCGCACCACCTCGTCCGGCAGTTGCGACTCGTCCTCCAGATCGACCGGCAGTCCGCGAATGTAGCGCTTGGGGGCTGCGATGTGCTGCCCGGCGCGGATGATCCTCGGCAGGTCGGGACGATCGTCGACGAACCGGGTGTCGACCGGCGAACCCGCGTCGCGGATCAGCAGGACCCCACAGTCACGCTCGGTCTCCGCCTGCGCGATCAACCCCTCGACGCTCTCGCCACCGCCGCCGCCGAACCGGATGCCGACGTGGCAGTGGGCGTCGACGAGACCGGGCACGATCCATCCCGATTCGCAGACGGTCTCGGCACCGGGAACCGGTTCCGTCGAGATCACACCGCCGTCGACCCAGAACTCGACCGGCTGTTCGTCGGGCAGACCGGTGCCCCGGAAGTGCAGTGCGGCCATCGGCTACTTCTTCGGCAGCTTCAGCTGGGACAGGTCGATGCCCTCGAGCCCGGGCGGCAATTCGTCGAGGCCCTTCGGCATGTTCGACAGATCGGGCATCCCCGCGGGGAGACCGCCGGGCGGCATTCCCGGGAACCCGCCGGGCAGGCCGCCGGGGAATCCTCCGCGCACCTTCGGCGGCGTCGGGCCCTTGCCACCCTTCTTGCCCTTCTTGCCCTTCTTGCTGCGCTGCTGCTTCCGCGAGCCGGGCATGCCCATTCGCCCGGCCATCGCGGCCATCATCTTGCGGGCCTCGAAGAAACGGTCGACGAGCTGGTTGACGTCGGAGACMTTGACGCCCGAACCGTTGGCGATCCGCAGCCTGCGGGACGCGTTGATGATCTTGGGATCGTCGCGCTCGGCGGGGGTCATGCCGCGGATGATGGCCTGCACCCGGTCGAGCTGTTTCTCGTCGACGTTCGCGAGAGCGTCCTTCATCTGTCCGGCACCCGGGAGCATGCCCAGGAGGTTGCCGATGGGGCCCATCTTGCGGACGGCCATCATCTGCTCGAGGAAGTCCTCCAGCGTGAGCTGTCCCGAGCCGATCTTCTGTGCGGTGGCCTCGGCCTGCTCGGCGTCGAAGTGCTGCTCGGCCGCCTCGATCAGGCTGAGGACGTCACCCATGCCGAGGATGCGGCTGGCCATGCGATCGGGATGGAAGACGTCGAAGTCCTCGAGCTTCTCACCCGTGGACGCGAACAGAATGGGCTGCCCGGTGACCTCGCGGACGCTGAGCGCCGCACCACCGCGGGCGTCACCGTCGAGCTTCGTGAGCACGACACCGGTGAATCCGACACCCTCACGGAACGCCTCGGCCGTGCTGACCGCGTCCTGACCGATCATCGCGTCGAGAACGAAGATCGTCTCGTCCGGGTTCACGGCGTCGCGGATACCCGCCGCCTGCGCCATCAGGTCGGCGTCGATACCCAGGCGGCCCGCGGTGTCGACGATCACCACGTCGAACTGCTTGTTGCGGGCTTCCTCGACACCTGCCCGGGCCACCTCGATCGGGTCGGCCGCGGTGATGCCCAGCTCGTTGTCGCCGCCGCCGATGGACGTGCCGGGGTGCGGTGCGAACACCGTGGCGCCCGCCCTCTCGCCGACGATCTGCAGCTGGGTGACGGCGCCGGGACGCTGCAGGTCGCAGGCGACGAGCAGCGGGGTGTGCCCCTGGTCGCGCAGCCACTTCGCGAGCTTGCCGGCGAGCGTCGTCTTACCGGAACCCTGCAGACCGGCGAGCATGATGACCGTCGGCGGCGTCTTGGCGAACACCAGACGGCGGGTCTCGCCACCGAGGATCCCGACGAGTTCCTCATTGACGATCTTGACGACCTGCTGCGCCGGGTTCAGCGCCGCCGACACCTCGACGCCCTTGGCGCGTTCCTTGATCTTGGCGATGAACGCGCGGACGACGGGCAGCGCGACGTCTGCCTCGAGCAGGGCCAACCGGATCTCACGGCAGGTGGCATCGATGTCGGCTCCGGAAAGGCGACCCTTGCCACGCAGATCCTTGAGGGTTCCGGTCAACCTGTCGGAAAGGGATTCGAACACCGAGTGCGCTCCTGAAGTCATACGAGTATGCGGTGGATATTCTCGGGCACCAGCCTAGCCGCTCACGTCCTGCCGTTCATTCTCCCCCGCTGCCCTCCTGCTTCTTCGGCTTCGTGAGCGGAACGACGCCGAGGATCGCGCTCTCGACCTGTTCCCTGCTCGCCCGGGTGTCCCCGCCGCCGAGATCGAGGCAGAACGAGTCGATCACCGAAGAACCCAGGGTGGTCACCCGCGCCCAGCGGACGTCCGCGCCGCACGTGTCGAACGCGTCGGCGAGCCGGGACAGCAGCCCCAGCCGGTCCTCGGCCCTCAGTTCGAGGATGACCTCGCCGGGCGATGCGGTGTCGAACCAGATGACCCGCGGCGGCGCCTGCGCGTACTGCACCGGAACCGCGGCTTCGCCCCGTTCCTCCACAGCGGCGACGCGCTGGCTCTCGCGAGCCTCCTCTTCCTTGGCCGTGAGCATCTCCAGCAGGTTCAGCTCCCCCGCCAGCGCGCGGATCAGCTCCTGCCGCAGCAGACCCGCTTGCGGCGGCGCCCCGAATCTCGGGGACACGACGAACGAGTTGACCGCCGACCCCTCGGCGCTGCCCAGGGACGCGGAGTAGACCCGCAGGGAGTGCAGCGCGAGCACGCCCGCCGCCTTCGACAGCAGACCCCGCTGATCGGGTGCGATGACCGTCACCACATACGTGTGGGGACTGTCGGCGGGAACCAGCGCGACGTGCACGCCACCCGACGCGGCCAGAGCCACGTGTTCCGGATCGAGCGGATCGGGTGCGGGAAGCACCTCTCCCGCCATGACCAGACGGCAGCGGCGCACGAGTTCCCCGATCAGCGACGACTTCCAGTCGCCCCACACACCGGGACCCGTCGCCAGCGAATCGGCCTCCGCCAGCGCATGCAGCAACTCCAGCAGGACGCCGTCGCCGCCGATCGCTTCCACGACCCGCTCGACCGTCTCGGGATCGTCGAGGTCCCGCCGGGTCGCGGTGTGCGGCAGCAGCAGGTGGTGGCGCACGATCGCCGTCAGCAGCGCGACGTCCGACGGCCACAATCCGAGGCGCTTACCGATCTGGGTGGCCAGTTCCGCGCCGACCACGCTGTGGTCGCCGCCGCGGCCCTTGCCGATGTCGTGCAGTAACGCGCCGAGCATCAGCAGGTCCGGGCGGGCCACGCGGGTGGTGAACCCGCTGGCATAGGCAGCGGTCTCGACGAGATGACGGTCCACCGTCCACGTGTGCACCGCGTCCCGCGGCGGCAGGTCCCGGACGGCACCCCACTCGGGAAGAAGCCTGCCCCACAGGCCGGTCCGATCGAGAGCTTCGATCGCCGCGACGGCACGGCTACCCGAGCCCAGCATCACCAGCAGATCGTTCAGCGCCTCCTTCGGCCACGGCTCGCGCAGCTCGGGAGCGTTGTCGGCCAGGCGATTCAGAGTGGACGCCGACATCGGCATCCCCGTCGTCGCCGACGCCGACGCGACCCGCAGCACGAGGCCGGGATCCTTCGCCGGCCGGGCGTCGCGCGCCAGCACCACTTCACCGGCGTGCTCGACGACACCCTCGTCGAGGGGCCGTCGCACCGGTGGTCGGCGCAACCGCGCCAGACCGCGCCGCGGCAGGGCGTGCCCGGCCGTCCGCACACCGACGTCGACGGAATAGCTGATGGTGCGTGCGGCATCGCTGAGCATGCGCGCGAGGTCGAATCGATCGCCGATCCGCAGTGCGGCGCCGATCTCGTCGGCGTCCTGCGCCCGCAACTGATCGCGGGAGCGGCCCGCGACCCGGTGCAGTTCGGTGCGGACGTCGAGGAGCCGGCGATGTGCGAGTGCCAGTCCCCCGCCGGGCGACTCGGGACCGAGCCCGGGCATGCCGTCGGTGAGCTGCGCGATGGACAGCGCGTTGAGCAACTGTACGTCCCGCAGTCCACCGCGACCGCTCTTCAGGTCGGGCTCTGCGCGGTGGGCGATCTCGCCGCTGCGTTCCCAGCGCGACCGCGTCTGCTCGATGAGTCCGTCGAAACGGTTGCGGATGTCGGTGCGCCACTGCCTGCGGACGCCGCTGATGAGCAGATTGGTCAGCTCGACGTCGCCGACGATATGACGCGCCTCGAGCATTCCCAGAGCCGCGGTGATGTCCGTGTCCGCCACCTGTAGTGCCTGAGGGATGGTGCGGACGCTGTGGTCGAGCTTGATGTGCGCGTCCCACAACGGATACCAGAGTTGGTCGGCGACCTGCGCGACGACTGCCGGATCCATGTCGTCGTGAAGCAGGAGGAGGTCGAGATCCGAATACGGCAGAAGTTCCCGCCGTCCGAGCCCACCGACAGCGACGAGTGCGAAACCGCTGTCGGGCTTGATGCCCAGCTCGGCACCCTTTGTGGTCAACCAGAACTCGTGCAGGTCCACGAGCGCGTGACGGAGCGCTGCGGCGTCGAGCCGACGCCCGTGTCCTGCGGGATTCCTTGCGCCGGGGCCGGTCTCGGAGCCGCCGGTGAGCAGTTGCCTGCGTGCGCGGGCCAGGTCCGCTGCTTCGTCCGATCCGCCTGACGCAACCGGCCCTGGTTCCGTCGCCTTGGCGACGGGACCAGGGCCGGTCTTACCGGACCCGTTGGGGTCAGAGCGCATCCGCGCCGCGTTCCCCGGTGCGCACCCGGATGACCGACTCGACCGGCGAGACCCAGACCTTGCCGTCACCGATCTTGCCGGTGCGTGCCGCTTCGACGATCACCTCGACGACCTTGTCCACAGCAGCGTCGTCCACGACGACCTCGACCCGGACCTTCGGAACGAAATCGACCGAGTACTCGGCACCTCGGTAGACCTCGGTGTGGCCCTTCTGCCGGCCGTACCCCTGGACCTCGCTGACGGTCATGCCCAGGACGCCCGCCTGCTCGAGTCCCGTCTTGACGTCCTCCAGAGTGAACGGCTTGACAATTGCTGTGATCAGCTTCATTTCCTCATCCCTCCTTGCCGGATACACGAGCAGTCGCCGAGTTTCCGCCGAGAGCGGCGAAATCGTAGCCAGTTTCTGCGTGTTCCGACTCGTCCACTCCAAGTGATTCACCCTCGTCGCTGAGCCGCAGACCGATCGTGAACTTCACGATCAACGCGACGACGGCCGTACCGACGAGCGAGTAAAGCAGTACTGCTCCGGCGCCCACTGCCTGACGCCAGAGTTGGTCGAGGCCTCCACCATAGAACAGTCCGACAACACCCGCGGGCGCCTCAGCCGTTGCGACCAGGCCGACCATCAGCGTTCCGACGATGCCGCCGACGAGGTGGACACCGACGACGTCGAGCGAGTCGTCGAACCCGAAGCGGAACTTGAGTCCGACCGCGAGCGCGCAGAGTGCGCCCGCGACGACGCCGATGGCGAGCGCGCCGAGGACGTTCACCGAGGAACAGGAAGGCGTGATGGCAACCAGGCCGGCCACGATTCCGGACGCCGCACCGAGTGTGGTGGCGTGGCCGTCGCGAATCCGCTCGACCAGGAGCCAGGCGAGCATGGCCGCGCACGTTCCGATGACGGTGGTGATGAAGGTTGCTCCGGCGATGCCGTTGGAACCGACGGCCGAACCGGCGTTGAAACCGAACCAGCCGAACCAGAGGAGGCCGGCGCCGAGCATCACGAAGGGCAGGTTGTGCGGACGGAACGGGGTGCCCGGCCATCCCTTGCGCTTGCCGAGGATGATCGCGAGGACGAGGCCGGCGGCGCCGGCGTTGATGTGGACGGCGGTACCACCCGCGAAGTCGACCGCGGCGAGCTTGTTGGCGATCCAGCCACCGGTCTCGGCGGTGACGCCGTCGAAGGCGAAGACCCAGTGCGCCACGGGGAAGTACACGACCGTCGCCCAGAGGCCGGCGAACAGCAGCCAGGAACCGAAGCGCAGGCGATCCGCCACGGCACCCGAGATGAGGGCCACGGTGATGATCGCGAACATGGCCTGGAACGCGACGAAGACCGTCGCGGGGATGGTGCCGACGAGCGGGATCGCGGAATCGGCGATCACCGAACCGGCATCGTCGGTCTCGGCGAGGTACGACCCGCCGATCAGTCCTTTGAGCCCGAAGTACTGGAACGGATCACCGACAAGGTTTCCCTTGTCCTCACCGAAGGCCATGGAGTAGCCGTAGAGAACCCACAGGATGCCGACGACACCCATCGCGCTGATGCTCATCATGAGCATGTTCAGCACGCTCTTGGCCCGCACCATGCCGCCGTAGAAGAACGCAAGACCCGGAGTCATGAGCAACACGAGCGCGGCGCTGGTCAGCATCCACGCTGTGTCCCCGGTGTCCGGTGCACCGATAGTGGGGAAATCCACCTTGAGCCTCCTCCTTCTCTGCCCAGCCGGTAGCGGCTGACGACCTGAGAAGAAGGGTGCTCAGTTGGTGTTTCGGCTGTGCCACTGCACTGTTTCGCGCGCGTGAACGCATCGGCCTATTTTGTTGCGTGCAGGTTTCGCCAGGCGATTTGCGGTCGGTTTCAGCCCGCCTGAGCGGTCCGGGAGCCCGAGACGACCCGGATCGCTGCGTCAGCCGAGCAACGCGTCGACGAAGGCACCCGGCTCGAACGGCGCCAGATCGTCGGCGCCCTCACCGAGTCCGACGAGCTTCACGGGAACCCCGAGTTCGTGCTGAACCTGGAACACGATGCCGCCCTTGGCGGTGCCGTCGAGCTTGGTGAGCACCACACCGGTGATGTCGACGACCTCGGCGAACACCCGCGCCTGCGCGAGGCCGTTCTGCCCGATGGTCGCGTCCAGGACGAGGAGGACGTCGTCCACCGACGCCTTCTTCTCGATGACCCGCTTCACCTTGCCCAGCTCGTCCATCAGTCCGGTCTTCGTGTGGAGCCGGCCGGCCGTGTCGATCAGCACGACGTCGACGCCGTTGTCGATTCCCTTGGCCACGGCATCGAACGCGACGGCCGCCGGATCTGCGGCTTCCTTCCCGCGCACCACCTCGGCGCCCACCCGCTCGGCCCACGTCTGCAGCTGGTCCGCGGCGGCAGCACGGAACGTGTCGGCGGCACCGAGCAGGACACGCCTGCCGTCGGCCACGAGAACACGCGCGAGCTTGCCGGTGGTCGTCGTCTTGCCGGTGCCGTTCACACCGACGACCAGCAGGACCGCCGGGTGGTCGTCGTGCGGCAGGGCACGGATCGAGCGATCGAGTTCCGGCCGGAGTTCGGCGACCAGGACTTCGCGGAGGAGCGCACGGGCATCGGCCTCGGTGCGGACGCTGCGCGACGCCATCTGCTCACGCAGCGACGTGACGATCTTCGTGGTGGTCGCCGAGCCGAGGTCGGCGATGAGGAGCGTGTCCTCCACCTCTTCCCAGGAGTCCTCGTCGAGATCGCCGCCGCCGAGCAGTCCGAGCAGGCTCTTGCCCACGGCGGACTGGGAACGGGACAACCGCCCACGCAGACGGTCGAGCCGCCCCTCCGTGGGAGCGATGACGTCGAGCACCGGCGCGGCGGGGGCCGGTGCGGCTTCGGCTTCGGGTTCGGGCGCGGGCGCGACCTCGGGTTCCGGTTCGACCTCGGGTGCGACGACCGGTTCGTACGTGACCGGCTCCGGCGGGACCGTCGGCTTCTCCGGGGCCTTCTCCGGCTCGGGCGCCTTCTCCGGTGCCGGGGGTGTGACGACCTCGGGTTCGGGTACGACGATCTCGGGTTCGGGCACCGGCTTCGGCAGAACCGGCTCGGGCGCAGGCGGACGTGGCGGCGCCGTCGCCGTCGACCCCTGGCTGAAGTTGAACCCGCCGTCCGCGCGGTAACTGCCCGAACGGTCCTTCTCCGCCGTGGTGACCTGCGGGGTGTCCGGCGCCTTCAGGGAGATTCGGCGACGCCGATACAGCAGGGACCCGACGACGAGAACGACGAGAAGTACGGCCAGTGCGGCCGCGATGGCAATCCAAGCTCCGGTAGTCACGCCGCCCATTGTTTCAGGCTCCGGATTTCGTTGCTCACTGCCTTCCCACGCGCACAGTCCCGGCTCGGACCGGAATCAGGCGTCCGCGGCCGCCATGTCCTGGCCACGGAGCCGCTGGGAGATGACGGTGGTGATGCCGTCGCCGCGCATGCTGACGCCGTAGAGCGCGTCGGCCACCTCCATCGTCGGCTTCTGGTGGGTGATGACGATCAGCTGCGACTTCTCCCGCAACTGCTCGAACAATCCGATCAGACGACGCAGGTTCGTGTCGTCCAGTGCGGCCTCCACCTCGTCCATCACATAGAAGGGGGACGGCCTGGCCCGGAAGATCGCCACGAGCATCGCCACCGCCGTCAGCGACTTCTCGCCACCGGACAGCAACGACAGCCGTTTGACCTTCTTGCCGGGCGGCCGGGCCTCCACCTCGATGCCGGTGGTCAGCATGTCCGACGGGTCGGTGAGCACCAACCTGCCTTCACCGCCGGGGAACAGTTTCGCGAACACCTGCACGAATTCGCGTTCGACGTCCGAGTAGGCCTCGGTGAATACCTGCAGGATACGGGCATCGACGTCGGCCACCACCCCGAGGAGATCCTTGCGGGCGGTCTTCACGTCCTCGAGCTGTGTCGAGAGGAAGTTGTAGCGCTCCTCGAGCGCGGCGAACTCCTCGAGTGCCAGCGGGTTGACCTTGCCGAGCGTCGCCAGGTCCCTCTCGGCACGTTTCGCGCGACGCTCCTGCGTGGCGCGGTCGTACGGAATCGGTGCGGGCATCGTGACCTGCTCGCCGCGCTCCTTCGCCTGCTCGTACTCCTCCATCTCGAGTGCGGACGGCGGCAGCGCGACGTCGGGGCCGTATTCGGCGATCAGATCGTCCAGGCCGATGCCGTGCTGTTCGAGGATCGCCTCCTCGAGTTGCTCGATGCGCAGCGCGGCCTGGGCGCGAGCCACCTCGTCGCGGTGCACGGCGTCGGTGAGCGACGCCAGCTGTCCGCTCAGCTGACGCACCCTTTCCTTCACCTGTTCGAGTTGGGTGGTCCGCTCGGTGCGGGCCCGCGCGAGTTCGTCGCGGTGCGCCATCGCGGCGTCGACGACGTCACCGAGGTGCTCGGCGACCCGCTGCCCGGACTCGGCGACCGCCGCCGCGACCGCGGCCGCGTTCTGGCGCGCCTTCATCGCACGTTCGGCCCGGGCGCGCGCGTCGCGTTCCACCTGTGCGGCGCGGCGCAGGGAATCCGCCTTGCCGCGCACCGATTCGGCACGCTCCTCGGCCGTGCGCACCGACAGTCGGGCTTCCACCTCCACGGCACGCATTTCGGCCAGCGCCGCGGCCGCCATCTCACGATCGATGCTCGTCGTGTCGGATCCACCCGTGTCGGCGCCGGAGGACGACCCGTCCTGTTCCGCCAGGCGCAGCCGTTCCTCGAGTTCGGCGAGCGCGGTCAGCGTGTCCTCGCGACCGCTCTCGGCCTTGTCCCGCTGCGCCATGAGCCGATCGGATTCGGCGTGCGCGGCCCGCGCGGCCTGGCCGAGGCGGCCGAGGCGCTCGTAGATGGCGGACATCGCGGCGTCGGATTCGTTCAGCGCGGCCAGTGCCTGCTCGGCGTTCTCCTGACGGTCGGCCTGTTCCGCGACCGCGCCGGACAGTGCCGCGGACAGTTCCTCGGCGCGACGTTCGGCGCGGGCCAGATCCTGCACCGAGTTGTCGATGGCGGCCTGGACCTCGAGGGTGCTCGGCTGACGGTCCGAGCCGCCGCTCATCCAGCCCGTTCCGAGGAGATCTCCGTCTCGGGTGACGGCGCGCACGTCGGGCCTGCGCCGGACGGTCTCGACGGCGTCGTCGAGGGAATCGACCACGACCACTCCGCCCAGGAGCGCTGCGAGCCCGGTCCGCAGTTCGGCGGGGCAGTCGATGACGTCGACGGCCCACCGGGCGCCGGAGTCCAGGTGCCCGCCGTCACCTGCGACGTGATCGGTGCCGATGAACAGGGACGCCCGTCCGCTGTCCGTTTCCTTCAGCGCACCGACGGCGCCGCGGGCGGCGTCGAGGGATTCGGCGACGACGGCGTCCGCGGCGGGGCCCATGGCCGCGGCGACAGCACCCTCGTATCCCTTCTCGACGGTGATGAGTCCACCGATCGGTCCCCGGATGCCGTGCTGCGCCCGATTCTCGACGAGCCAGCCGGCGCCGTCCTTGCGTTCGAGGCCCATCGACAGCGCGTCGATCCGGGCACGCAGGGATGCCACTTCCTGTCCGGCGGCGCGCTCCTCGGCCTGGAGTTCCGTGACGCGTTCGGTGATCAGGCGCAGTGCCTCGACGGCACGCTCGTGGTGGGAATCCAGCCCGAGCTCGCCGGCGTCGAGGTCACCGATCTCGTCCTGGACCACCTCGAATTCGGACTGTGCCGCGTCGCCGCGCTGCCGGGCCTCTTCGATTGCGACGGTCAGCCGGGACACTTCGGCGTCGACGGAGTCGGCGCGGGTGCGCAGCGTGTCGACCTGCCCGGACAGCCGGGCCAGGCCTTCACGGCGGTCGGCGATCGCCCGGACCGCCGCCATGTGAGCGCGTTCGGCCTCGGCGGCGGTCTCCTCCCCCAGTGCCAGCTGCTCCTTGGCCGCGTCCAGCGCCGCGCGCGCCATCTCGACGGCTTCGACGAGCTCCATTTCCTCCGCGGCGATCCGGTCGGCGCGGGCCTCCATCTCGTCCGGATCCTGACCGCGGTTCGCGGAGGGCTCGGAGTCGAGGTGGCGCGCCCGTTCGCGGGCGATGCGGATGGTCGCGTTGACGCGCTCCGCGAGTGCCGACAGCTGGAACCACGTCTGCGCGGCCGCTTCCGCACCCGGTGTGAGCCTCGACAGTTCCTGTTCGTGCCGTCCCAGCTCCAGATTGGCCTCGTCGAGCGCCTCGGTGACCTGGTCGTGCTGCTCACGCGCGACCTTCTCGTCCTGAGCCTGGTTGGCCAGCTCCTCGCGCCGCGTGACCAGGTCGTCCGCGGCGAGCCGCAGCTTCGCGTCGCGGAGGTCGGCCTGCACGGTCTGGGCGCGGCGCGCCACCTCGGCCTGCCTGCCGAGCGGTTTGAGCTGGCGCCGCAGTTCCGCCGTGAGGTCGTTCAGGCGCGCCAGATTGGCCTGCATGGCGTCGAGTTTGCGGACCGCTTTTTCCTTGCGCTTGCGGTGCTTGAGAACGCCGGCTGCTTCCTCGATGAATGCGCGCCGATCCTCCGGTCGGGATTCGAGGATGGCGGCGAGGCGGCCCTGACCGACGATCACGTGCATCTCCCGGCCGATGCCGGAGTCGCTGAGCAGTTCCTGCACGTCCATGAGCCGGCACGAGCTGCCGTTGATCTCGTATTCTCCGGCGCCGTCGCGGAACATGCGCCGGGTGATCGACACCTCGGAGTAGTCGATCGGCAGGGCGCCGTCGGAGTTGTCGATGGTCAGCGTGACCTCGGCGCGTCCGAGGGGCGCCCGCCCGGCGGTGCCGGCGAAGATGACATCTTCCATCTTGCCGCCGCGCAGTGCCTTCGCCCCCTGCTCGCCCATCACCCAGGTGAGCGCGTCGACGACGTTGGATTTACCCGACCCGTTGGGCCCTACGACACAGGTGATTCCCGGCTCGAATCGCAGAGTCGTTGCGGACGCAAAGGATTTAAATCCCTTCAGCGTCAGACTCTTCAGATGCATGACGGAGAACTTTACCTGCGGTTCACCGTTCCACGAACCCGGTGAGGTCGCCGCGGGCGGAATCCCATTGCTCCACGACGAGATCCACCGCGCCCGGAGTGTCTCCCGACCGCAGCAGCGTCAGCAGGGTTTCCAGCTTGTCCCGAGGCCCCTCGGCGATGACGAGCACGCGGCCGTCCTTCTGGTTGGCCGCGTATCCGACGAGGCCGAGTTCCAGCGCGCGGGCGCGGGTCCACCACCGGAATCCCACACCCTGCACGAATCCGTGCACCCACGCGGTCATTCTCTCCATGTCCGTCACGACCGTTCGAGCTTGTAGATCTTCCCGGTGAAGCTGGTGGCATAGAGCGCGTCAGGATCCCAGCCCGGTCCGGCGCCGAACCGCACCGAGGACACGAGCGGCAGTCCGGACGCCAGGGCGCAGCTCTCCCCCGTCGTGGGATCGACCCGCACCACCTTGCCGCCGCCGTTGTAGGCGACGTAGACGATGCCGTCCGGTCCGGCGGTGAGGTCGTCGGCCGCGTTGAGGGGCCCGGAGCCGGGCAGCGCGACGGAGACAACGGGTCCGCCGAGGTCGTCTTCGCGGAGGATGCGCAGCGTGGTGGTCGTGTCGAACGTCGTCACCGTGTAGACGTTGCCGTCGTGCGCGGAGAGACCGTCGACGGTGCCGAGATCGGTGCGGACGACCTCGGGTGTGTGGGGATCCGCCGCGGGGACGCGCGTCAGTCCCGCCCCGGAGCCCAGATTCCGGGTGGTGAGGATGTCTCCGTTGCCCAGCCGGACCAGCCCGTTCGGCATGACCAGTCCCTCGGCCACGGTGCGTGTGTCACCCGTGTCGAGGTTCACGACGTCGACCGTGCCGCTCGCCGAGCCGGTGACCCCGGCGGCGAAGGAGTTCCCCGTGGCGAAGTACGCGTCGGCGCCGTCCACGGCGATTCCACCGGGCGACTCGACCTCGGGCACGACCGGGGTGACAGTGCCGTCGGGGGCGACCCCGTCGAGGGCTCCGCCGCCCACCAGGCCTGTCCGCGACACCAGCATGGTGCCCGCGCCGTCGAAGGCCAGGTTCTCGAGAACACCCGCCCCGGACGTCACCTCCGACACCGACCACGGGGTGCACGCACCGCCGGGGGGCGAGAACGCGGGCCCGGCGGCCGCGGGCGCGACCACGAGCAGACCCGCGCAGAGCGCCGTCCCGCCCGCGAGTGCGGCCAGCTCACGACGCATCATGCTTCCCTCTGGACGGTCAACGTCACTTTCGTCCCGGCCTTCAGCGTCCGCCCGACCGTGCAGACCTTGTCGACCGACCGTTCCACGAGCGCCACCAGACGCTCCTGCGCGTCGGCGTCGAGCTCGCTGAGGTCCAGCTCCAGCACCTCGTCCAGCTGCGGGTACACCTCGTTCTCCCGGTCGGCGGCACCGGACACCCGGATGGTGGCGTCGTAGTTGTCGCCCAGTCGCCGCGACAGCGGGAAGTCCGAGCTCATTCCACTGCACGCGGCGAGTGCGATCTTCAGGAGTTCCCCGGGGGTAAACACGCCCTCCACGCCCTCGGAGCCGATCAGGACCTCGGCGCCGCGCGAGCTGCGGCCCGTGTATCGCCGGGTGCCCGTCCGCTCGACCCACAGTGAGGTAGGCGCCGTCGTGTCGGAAGTCTGTTCTGCCATGGGTCAATCCTGCCACCGATCGACGCAACGCCAGGTAGGTGGGTGGGCGGCAGTGGTTTCCACACAATTGTGAACGAGGATTCTCAGCAGAGGGAACCGGTGGGCCGTAGGGTGAACCGACCAATGACGCCGAGACGTAGCGGGGAATGCAGATGGGCCAGATCGGTAGTGCGGGAGAGCGCGGGCTTCAGTCCGAGTACGGCACCGAGGATCGTGCCGCCAAGTTCTACTCGGATCAGATGCTGGACCATCTCAATCCGACGATGATCGAGTTCGTCGGCCGCCAGGAGATCGCCTTCATCGCCACCGCCGACGCGTCCGGCGAATGCGACAACAGTCTGCGCGCCGGGACACCGGGATTCATGCACGTCATCGACTCGAAGACCCTCGCGTATCCGGAGTACCGCGGCAACGGCGTCATGGCGAGCCTCGGCAACATCCGGGAAAACCCGCACGTCGGAATCATTCTCGTGGACTTCGTGCAGGACCTCATCGGACTGCACGTGAACGGCTCGGCCCGGATCGTCGAAGACCCGGCCCTGCGCTCCGAGTTCGCAGATCTGCCTGCGGACCACACGAACGGCCGGATCCCGGAACGCTGGGTGGTCGTGGACGTCGAGGAGGCATACATCCACTGTCGCAAGCACATTCCGAGAATGGCACCGGTCCCCCGCCACCGCGAGTGGGGCACCGACGACGTGAAACGCAAGGGCGGCGACTACTTCGACGCCAAGGCGACACCGCGCCACGACACCGACGGCCAGCTCTCCGAGGAGCCCGCGACCGCCGAACTCACACAGACGACTTCGCCGGGCTTCTCCGTGGTGCCGGCTGGCACTTCGGGCAACTGAACGACGAGCGGTTCATGAATTTCTCTCGCCTGATCGCGGTGCCGCACCGCGGGCACGGGCGATCCTCCTGACCGTAGGCGGACAGCGAACGGTCGAAATAGCCCGACTCGCCGTTGACGTTCACGTAGAGCGCGTCGAAGGACGTGCCGCCCTGGGTGAGTGCCTCACGCATGACCTCCTGGGCGGCCGTGAGCACTTCACGGACCTTGGGACCACTCAGCCTGTCGGTGAGCCGATTTCCGTGGATCTGTGCGCGCCACAGCGCCTCGTCCGCATAGATGTTGCCGATGCCGGAGACGACGGTCTGGTCCAGAAGCGCACGTTTGATCTCGGTGTGCTTGCCGCGCACGACCTTGACGGTGGCCGCGAGGTCGAAACGCGGATCCAGTGGGTCACGGGCGATGTGCGCCACCGAGTCCGGCACGAGCGAGCCGTCGACGTCGACGAGCGGCGCCAGCGCCCAGCCCCCGAACGTCCGCTGGTCGACGAACCGGAGGTCGAGACCGGAATCGAGCCGGGCCCGGATCCGCAAATGCTTCTCGGTCGGCAATTCCGGTGGCTGCACGAGCATTTGACCACTCATGCCGAGATGCACCACGAGAGCGACCGTGCTGGGTTCGAGGACCAGCCACAGATACTTTCCACGACGGTCGGCGCTCGCGATACGTTCGCCGGTGAGCTGTCCGGCGAGGTCGGCGGCGCCGGGCAGATGACGCCTGATCGCACGTGGGTGCAGGATGTCGACGGAATCGATCGACGCCCCCACGATGTGGCGTTCGAGTCCGCGCCGGACCACCTCGACTTCGGGTAGTTCAGGCACTGACGTCGTCGGCCGCTACGTCGGGGCCTGCGTCGGACAACGCATTCCACGCCGTGCTCGCAGCCTTCTGCTCGGCCTCTTTCTTGGAGCGGCCGATACCGACGCCGAGGGGCTTGCCGCCGACGATCACGGTGGCGGTGAATTCCTTGTCGTGGTCCGGGCCGGTCGCGGTGATCTCGTACGCCGGGACACCGACGCCACGCTCCGCCGTCAACTCCTGCAGACTCGTCTTCCAGTCCAGACCCGCGCCGAGGCGAGGGGCTCGCTGGAGAAGGTCGCTGAAGAGGTCGAGTACGACGCGTCGCGCCGTGTCGATGCCGTGCTCGAGGTGGATGGCGCCGAGAATCGACTCCATGCCGTCCGCCAGGATGCTCGGCTTGTCACGGCCACCGGTCATCTCCTCGCCCTTACCGAGCAGAAGATGGGCACCGAGGCCGCCCTCACCGAGTGTGCGGGCCACCTCCGCGAGCGCGTGCATGTTGACGATGCTCGCCCGGATCTTCGCGAGGTCGCCCTCGGACTTGTCCGGATGCGCAAGGTACAGCTTCTCGGTGACGGTGACTCCGAGCACGGAGTCACCGAGGAATTCGAGGCGCTCGTTCGTGGGCAGACCACCGTTCTCGTACGCATACGAGCGGTGCGTCAACGCCAGGGTGAGCAGTGAAGGCTCGATTTCTACGCCGAGGGCGGCGAGGAGGGAAGCATGATCCTCCTCGCCGCCGGCGGGTGTATTACTGATGTCGCTCGTCACAACGCCTCTCCGCGGAGAACTAGACGGCGGCAGTGACCTGGCGGCCCTTGTATGTGCCACACGACGGGCACGCGACGTGGGGCAGCGTCTTCTCGCCGCAGCCACGGTTGGGGCAGGTGACGAGGGTAGGCACAGTGGTCTTCCACTGGCTGCGACGCGACCTCGTGTTGGATCGCGACATTCTGCGCTTGGGGACAGCCACTTCTACTTCTCCTCGGCTTCGGTGTTCACAAGATTCTTGCTGGGTTCTGATTCCACGCCAAATTTGGCTGCAAGACCAGCCCAGCGAGGATCAAGTATGTCATGCCCATGGCCAGATTCGGCAATCGCCAGGCGAACGCCACATTCTGGGCACAATCCTTGGCAGTCGTCACTGCAGAGCGGCTGCAACGGCAGTGCGAGGCCGACGGCGTCGATCACGACGGGTTCGAGGTCGATCTCGTCGTCGACGACGTGATAGACCTCCCCCTCCTCCGTGGTCTCTTCCGTGGCACTGTCCGGGTAAGCGAACAGCTCCGTGAGAGTCAGGTCCACCGTGTCCGAGAACGGCTCGAGACATCTCGAGCACTCCCCCACGGTGTCGGCTCGCAACGAACCGGTGACCAGAACCCCCTCGGATACGGCCTCCAACCGGAGATCGAGATCGATCTCCGATCCTTCCTCGATGGCGATCAGGTCGAGACCGATGCGCTGTGGCGCCGTCACCACCCGTTCCACGGTGCGCATCGAACCGGGACGACGGCCGAGTTTGACCGTGTCCAGCACGAAGTCCGCGTCCCGTCGGGAACGCGATGAGCTGTGGCGATGGGATGACAACAAACTTCACTTTCGAGAAAAGGGAAACGACAAAGGGCAACCACTCCACGATACGCAATCTGCGCGGTGGAGCCAAATTCGGTCGAGGGCGCCGGCCGGGCGGTGGCTCAGCGGCGACGCTCGGCCCGGCGGTCGTCGACGTCGTAGTCCGAGGCGTAATCGGGGACACCTGAACCGGTCCGCAACTGCTGACGTCCCCGGCCCACGGACCGGACGGTGCCGTTCAGGAAGTCCTCGAATTCCGCGAGCTTCGTGTCGACGTACAGATCGCAGTCCGAGCGGAGACGATCCGATTCGGCGTGCGCGGAGTCGATCACCCGGGCCGACTCGGCGTGCGCCGCCTGGACGACCTCCGTCTGCGAGACGAGGCGCGCCTGCTCGGCCGTGCCCTCCGCGACGGACCTCTCGTAGGACGCCTTGCCCGACTCGATCATGCGCTCGGCTTCGGACCGCGCACGACCCGTCAGTGCGTCGTATTCGCGCTGGCCTTCCGCGACGGACGACTCGGCCTCGGCGCGCGCGTCGGTGACCAATTGCTCGGCGTGCGCGCGGGCCTCGGCGACCATCCGGTCGGCCTGCGCCTTCGCGTCCGCCAGAATGCGGTCGGCGTCGTCTCGCGCGTTCTCGATGGTGGAGTTCGCCTCGGCGTTGGCGCTGGAGATGGTCTTCTCCGCGTTGGACCGCGCGTCCCCCACCAGTTTGTCCTTGTGGTCCAGGACGTCCTGGGCGTCGTCGAGTTCACCGGGAATGGCATCGCGCACGTCGTCGAGCAGTTCGAGGACGTCGCCGCGCGGAACCACGCAGCCGGCGGTCATCGGTACGCCGCGTGCCTCTTCGACAATCGCGACAAGTTCGTCGAGCGCCTCGAATACCCGGTACACAAGCAACCCCAATCATCCATGACCCTCAGCAGGTCGGCGCAGCCTTCTTCGTGCAAGTCTGCCCGACCGGACGCCGCGGGTGTGTCGTGGCAGCCGGTGTGTCGGGTATCAGCTGCTCTCGGCGGCGCGCTCGGCGATCCTCGCGAGAAGACGGGCGTGCACCTTCTCGGGCAGCATGTCGGAGACGTCGCCGCCGAACGTGGCCACTTCCTTCACGAGCGAACTCGACAGGTAGCTGTAGGTGGGGTTGGTCGGGATGAAGAGGGTGTCGACGCCACTGAGCTTCTGGTTCATCTGCGCCATCTGCAGCTCGTAGTCGAAGTCGTTGGCGCCGCGCAGGCCCTTGACGATCGCTGTGATCCCTTGCTGCTTGGCGTAATCCACGAGCAGGCCGTGCCACGAGGACACCCGCACGTTGGGCAGCTCACTGGTCGAGTCTTCGAGCATCTCGATGCGCTCCTCGACGGTGAACAGGCCACGTTTGCTCTTGTTGACCATGACCGTCACGATGACCTCGTCGAACTGCGCGGCAGCTCTGCCGATCACGTCAAGGTGGCCATTGGTCACGGGGTCGAAGGATCCGGGGCAGACAGCGCCAGTCATGAGTCCAGACCGTAGCAGGTCGCCAATTCGATTCTCGCCTCGCCGTACTTCTTCGCCTTGACGGGCGCGAAGCCCTCGGGCCACGCCGTCTCGGGTGACCTCGACGACCGCTCGAGCACCACGATCGAGCCGTCGCCGACCCAGCCGTTGACCCGGAGGTGGCCGAGCACCGTCTGTACCGCCTCGTCGTCGACGGCGTACGGCGGATCCGCCATCACCAGGTCGTACGTCCGGTCGGAGGTGCCCGCGAGCACCGCGGCCACCGGAGCCCCGCGCACTTCCGCGCCCGGCAGACCGACCGTCGTCACGTTGTGCTTGATGATGCCCGCCGCTTTCGAGTCGGACTCGACGAGGACGACGCGGTCCGCACCCCGGGAGAGCGCCTCCAGGCCGAGCGCCCCCGACCCCGCGTAGAGGTCGAGGACGGACGCGCCTTCGAGGTCCATCCGGCTGTGCAGTGCGCTGAACAATGCCTCGCGGAC
>NZ_JBFUGT010000094.1:0-23399 GCF_056402775.1 Rhodococcus sp. P3_B8 | reverse complement strand
GCTGTGCCCTGCGCCTGCTGCGCCGCCTCCTGGGTCGGCAGTGGCCGCGGCGCTGCCGGCGCGGGCGAGGCCGACGCCGTCGCCGCTGCGGAAGCCGCGGTGACGCTGACGCCCGGGGCCTGCGCCGCCTGCGGGGCGGCCGCCTCGACCTGAAGGTTGAACAGGAATCCGACCGACTCCTCCTTCAGACCCTCGAGCATGCCGCCGAACATGTCGAAGCCTTCGCGCTGGTACTCGACGAGCGGATCACGCTGGGCCATCGCCCGCAGGCCGATACCTTCCTTGAGGTAGTCCATCTCGTAGAGGTGCTCGCGCCACTTGCGGTCGAGCACGCTCAGCAGGACCCGTCGCTCCAGTTCGCGCATCGATCCCTCGCCGGCGACACCGTCGATCTCGGCCTCGCGCCGGGCGTAGGCGTCGTGTGCGTCCTTCAGCAGGGTCTCGCGCAGCTCGTCGGCGGTGATGTCGTTGGTCTCACCGTCGTCGCCGTCGCCGACCAGTTCCTTGTAGTCGACGCCGACCGGGTACAGCGTCTTGAGGGCCGTCCACAGTTGTTCGAGATCCCAGTCCTCGACGTATCCCTCGGCGGTGGCGCCGTCGACGTAGGCGGTGACCACGTCGGTGATCATCTTCTCGACCTGGCCCTCCATGTCCTTGCCCTCGAGGATCTGGCGGCGCTCGTTGTAGATGACGGTGCGCTGCTGGTTCATCACCTCGTCGTACTTGAGGACGTTCTTGCGGATCTCGAAGTTCTGCTGCTCGACCTGCGTCTGAGCACTCTTGATGGCCTTCGAGACCATCTTCGCCTCGATGGGAACGTCGTCGGGCAGGTTGAGCCGGGTCATGATCGACTCGAGCGCCGCGCCGTTGAACCGTCGCATCAACTCGTCGCCGAGCGACAGGTAGAACCGCGACTCACCCGGATCGCCCTGACGGCCGGAGCGGCCGCGCAACTGGTTGTCGATACGCCGGGACTCGTGCCGCTCGGTGCCGAGGACATAGAGTCCGCCCGCCTCACGAACCTTGTCCGCGTCGGCCTTGACCTCTGCCTTGACCTGGTCGAGGACGTCGTCCCACGCCGCCTCGTAGTCGTCGGGCGTGTGGACGGGGTCGAGCCCCTGCTTGCGGAGCGCGATGTCCGCGATGATGTCGGGGTTGCCGCCCAGCACGACGTCGGTACCGCGACCGGCCATGTTGGTCGCCACGGTGACGGCGCCCGACCTGCCGGCCTCGGCGATGATCTGGGCTTCCTGCTCGTGGAACTTCGCGTTCAGCACGTTGTGCGCCACGCCGCGCTTGGTGAACTGCTTCGACAGGTACTCGGACCGCTCGACGCTGGTGGTGCCGATCAGGACCGGCTGGCCCTTCTCGTGCCGCTCCACCACGTCGTCGACGACGGCGTCGAACTTGGCTTCCTCGGTCTTGTAGATCAGGTCGCCGTTGTCGACGCGGACCATCGGCCGGTTTGTGGGGATCGGGATGACGCCGAGGTTGTAGATCTGGTGCAGCTCGGCGGCCTCGGTCTCGGCCGTACCCGTCATGCCCGACAGCTTGTCGTAGAGACGGAAGTAGTTCTGGAGTGTGATCGTGGCGAGGGTCTGGTTCTCGGCCTTGATCTCGACCTTCTCCTTGGCCTCGATCGCCTGGTGCATGCCCTCGTTGTAGCGGCGGCCGACGAGGACGCGGCCGGTGAACTCGTCGACGATGATCACTTCGCCGTCGCGGACGATGTAGTCCTTGTCCTTGGTGTAGAGCTCCTTGGCCTTGATGGCGTTGTTCAGGTAGCTCACGAGCGGCGAGTTGGCGGCCTCGTACAGGTTGTCGATGCCGAGCTGGTCCTCGACGAGCTCGACGCCGGCCTCGTGGACGCCGATGGTGCGCTTGCGGATGTCGACCTCGTAGTGCACGTCACGCTTGAGCAGCGGCGCGATGCGCGCGAATTCCGCGTACCACTTGCTCGAGGCGTCGGCGGGACCGGAGATGATGAGGGGGGTCCGGGCCTCGTCGATGAGGATGGAGTCGACCTCGTCGACGACGGCGAAGCTGTGACCGCGCTGGACGAGATCGTCCAGGGAGTGCGTCATGTTGTCGCGCAGGTAGTCGAACCCGAACTCGTTGTTGGTGCCGTATGTGATGTCGGCCGCATAGGCTGCGCGACGCTCGGCCGGCGACATGCCGGACAGGATCACGCTGGTGTCGAGGCCGAGGAAGCGGTGGACACGGCCCATCCACTCGGAGTCACGCTTGGCGAGGTAGTCGTTGACCGTGACGACGTGCACGCCGTCACCGGCGATCGCATTGAGGTACGCGGGCAACACGCAGGTCAGGGTCTTGCCCTCACCCGTCTTCATCTCGGCGATGTTGCCGAAGTGGAGGGCGGCGCCGCCCATGATCTGCACGTGGAAGTGCCGCTGGTCAATGACCCGCCAGGACGCCTCGCGGGCGACCGCGAACGCCTCGGGCAGCAGCTCGTCGAGCGTCTCGCCGTCGCGGTAGCGGGCGCGGAACTCCTCGGTCTTCGCGCGGAGTTGCTCGTCGGTCAGGTCTTCGACCTCGGGCGACAGCGAGGAAACGTGGTCGGCGATGTGCTTGAGCCGCTTGACCATGCGACCTTCACCAACACGGAGCAGCTTCGATAGCGACAGCGACGGCACAGTCTTGTTCGTCCTCAATCTTCGGCAGTGGATGGGTGACACACAAAATCCGGCCGGAGGTCCGAGAACCCCGGCCGGATTCCATGGTAGGCGCTTCCGCGATCGGACGAGTAGACCGACCGCTCGGATCGTCAGGCGGAACGGGAGTACATCACGCCAGACGGATCAATCCGTAGTCGAACGCGTGCCGCCGGTAGACGACGGTCGCCTTGTCCGACTCCTTGTCGTGGAACAGGAAGAAATCGTGTCCTACCAGCTCCATCTCGTACAAAGCATCGTCGACGGTCATCGGCGTGGCCTTGTGTTCCTTGGTACGCACGACATGACCCGGTGTGTGCTCGTCCGGCATCTGACCGTCCAGGGAGATGTCGGGACTGATGCCGAGACTGTCGTCCTCGGCGAGTGCGGCGGTGGCCTCCGCCACCGACACCGGGGTCTTTTCCCCGTAGTGGACCTTTTTGCGGTCCTTGGTGCGGCGGAGCCTGCTCTCGAGCTTGGCGGTCACCGACTCGAATGCTGCATAGAAGCTGTCGGCGCATGCCTCGGCTCGGGCTACCGGCCCCTTGCCTCGGGCAGTGATCTCGACGCGCTGGCAGTTTTTCCTCTGGCGTCGATTGGGTTCGTGGTGAAGTTCGACATCGAACAGAAATATGGAGGGATCGAAGCGCTCGAGGCGCGACAGCTTCTCGGAGACGTACACGCGGAAGTGGTCGGGTACCTCGACGTTGCGTCCCTTGACGACGATCTCGGCGTTGGGGGTATCCGTCTTCTCTTGTGCATCCGTTGTGCGGTCGTCGACGAAAACCGAGGCTTGCGAAGGGGTCGTCACTCGTACCTCCCGATTACGGCCCCGCCCCTTGATGGGCGGCGGCGAGTTTGAGCAATGCCGGAAGGGGGTCCGCCCGGCACCAGGTTCGAAGTTCCACCTCCTACCTGTGTTTTCGGGTGTGTCCGCGACGCTAGTACGTAACGCGCGCGAGTGCCACTGTTCGGCAGAATTTCATCCGACACCCGCCACGACGACCACCGCACTCACTCGGATACCCACTCGCGACAGCACCCGGACCGACTCGGCGGCGGTCGCCCCGGTGGTCGACACGTCATCCAGCAGTACCACCGATACCCGGTGCAGTGCAGCCGATTCCGACGCGAGATGCCGCGCGAATCCTTCACCGCTCCGCGTCAACCGGACGCCACCCTCGAGGTTTACTCGACGTTGATCTGCGCTCAGTCCGACCGAATCGCGCACGGCGTGTCGCATCACGAGCGCGGGGCACACGCGTCTGCCTCCCACCGCGGCGACGGCGATCCGGGTGACGGGGTCGCCGCCGCGTGCACGGGCGGCCCGGGGACGCGTCGGAGCCGGCACCAGAACCACCGGGGCCACGTCCGGCGGGTCGAGTTCACCCCACTGCTGCAGACGGCCCAGAGCGCCCGCGACGGCGGATCCGAGGGGCGCAGCGAGATCACGCCGCCCGCGTTCCTTCGCGGCGATCACGGCCCGACGTCGGGCACCCGAGTACGGCCCGAGGGCCCACACCCCGACCCCGGGATCCACGCGGGGCCGGAGCAGCACGGGATCGTCGGCCAACTCCGTGGCGCAGCGGGCACACCACTGCGTGCCCGGCACACCGCACCCGCCGCATTCGGCGGGCAGGATCAGGTCGAGCAGACTCCGGAGGCCGGGCAGGGCGCGCATGCGGGCAGTATCGGCGACCGCACCGACAGCCTCAGCCCGGCAGGACCGGGATCGCCTTCACACCCGTCAACCCGGGGACCTCCCGCCAGTACCGGTCGCCCGCCGGATCGTTGTTGTTCAACTGGAACACCGCGCGGGAGTCGGCGACGAACTCCGTGGTCGTGGACGCGTCCACGGCCACCACCGGCGCGGTCAGGTTGCGGCTCGGCAGCGCGTCCATCCGCGAGCCGTCGACGGCCACCTGCACCACCGGGATGTCCGAGGCCGCGCGCGCGACGACGATCGTGTCGCTCGTGCTCCAGTCCAGCGACAGCGCCGGGCTGCCCAGACCGATCGCGACCGCACGGGGATTCGTCAACGCATACTCACCGCCCGGCATCTGGGTGACGATCGCGAGGTAGACCTTGCCGTCGACGATCAGCGCCGCGCGCACCCCGTCGCGGGACAGCCGCAACTCGGTGATCGTGGCACCCAGCGCGGTGACGGCGCCGGCATCGACGTTGACCACCGACGTCCGGCCGGTTCCGGGCTCGCGCAACACCCGAATCACCGTGTTGCCGTTGACCGCTGCCCAGATCGCCGAATTGTCGGGTGCCCATGTCGGGCGGGTGATCGCGCCGCCTTCGAGCACCGACGCGGCACCGTCCTCGTATGCGCCGACCATCAGCGAACTCGCGGGTTCCGGGGCGGGACGCCCGGTGTCCGCGACCGCGGCGACCAGCTTTCCGTCCTGCGACAGCGCGAGCGAACGCATGTTGCGGGCCGAACCGAAGTACCCGGGCACCGGGGTGACGCCGGTCTCGGTGACGCTCACCATCGACCCCTCACGCAGCGCGTGCAGCCCCACGGTGGCACTCGAGGTCGCGAACGGATTCATCGACGCGACGTCCGCGGTGGTCCACCCGTTCGGGAACCGCTCGTCGAAGGGCTCGCCGTCGGCGAGCAGCACATACGGGCCCGAGATCTCCGCGTTGGCCAGCGTCCAGATCACCTGCGCCGCGAACAGCTGCTTCGCCTGCGCGTCCATCGGCGGCACGCCGGCGAAATCGATCCGGATGCCGCCGAGCCCCACCCCCACCTGCGCGGTGCGGCCGTCGGCCTTCGTGATCGGGCCCCGCACCGACACGCCGTCACCGAGCTCGTTGCGCACGGCCGGGGCGAGGGCGGCCTTCGGCCCGTCGATCAGCAGGCCGATCAGCTGCGACGCCATCTGGTCCTGGGCGCCCGACACCCAGCGCGGATCCGGCACGACCGTCGTCCCGGCCGGATCCAGGAAGTACAGCGATTTGCGCTGATAGGTGTTCAGGAACTGTGCCCGGTCCAGGATCACGCCGGCGGGGAGCTCGGAGATCCTCCACTCCCCGTCGAGTAGCTCGAGGCTGATCTTCGTCTCGAAGCTTCCCTCCTCCGCCACGTACAGTCCGCCGGGCTCGAGCTGCCCCACCTTGTTGGCGCGGATCGTGTACGTCGCCTTGTCGGCGGACCGGGTCTCCGGCAGCACGTCGACCTTGTCGACGATGGTCGCGCTGGCCGCGTCGTCCCAGCTGCCGGACACCCCGGCGGTGAGGAATTGGCGGGCCGCCAGATGCCGGTCGGTCGGGTCCGTGCTGGCCTTGAAGAAGTCGCGGAGCAGCAGGTCGGGTTCACGCCCCGGCGCGGGGGCCGCGACACTCGATCCCGGCGAGTCACGGTTGATCGTGCCGATCGCCTGCGGTGTGGAGGAATCCGGGAGGCTCGCGCACCCACTGACCGTCACGAGCACCGCCAGGACGATCGCTCCGCACACCGACCGCGACAGCAGGGCGGATCGCCGGCCGGGCGTCACAGGTCCTGCTCCGGAAGGTGCGAACCGTCTCGGTCACCGACGTGCGCTCGCTCGCGCTTCCGGGGAACCGTGCGGGACTCGTCGGCCACCGTCTCCGGACTCTCGTTGCGCACCGGCAACGTGGTGTCGCCCGGGACGGGCTGCCCTTGAACGTATTTCGCGGTTCCCGGTTTCAACGGCAGCGGGCTCGACACGACCTTGCGGCCCCGCACCCGCGGCAGCGTCAGCCGGAAGCAGGCGCCTTGGCCGGGTTCGCCCCACGCCTCGAGCCTGCCGTCGTGGAGATTCGCGTCCTCCACACTGATCGCGAGTCCGAGGCCGGTACCGCCCGACCGTCGCACACGCGACGGGTCGGACCGCCAGAACCTGTTGAACACCAGCTTCTCCTCGCCCGGCCGCAGCCCCACGCCCTGGTCGCGCACGATGAACGCCGCAGCGCTGTCGTCGGCGCGCAGGCGCAGCAGCACCGGTTTGCCTTCTCCGTGATCGATCGCGTTCGCGAGGAGGTTCCGCAGAATGCGTTCCACGCGACGCGGGTCCACCTCGGCCATGACTGCCTGATCGGGCAGGTCAACGATCAGTTCGGTCCCGCTCTCGCGCGCGAGGTGACGGACCGTCGAGATCGCCGCACGCGCACACATCCGGACGTCGAGTTGCTCGGCGGCCAGTTCCGCGACACCGGCGTCGTGCCTGCTGATCTCGAGGAGGTCGGCCAGCAACCCCTCGAACCGGTCGAGTTCGGCGACCAGCAATTCCGACGACCGCCGGAGCACGGGGTCGAGGTCGTCGCTGCCGTCGTGGATGAGGTCGGCCGCCATGCGCACGGTCGTCAGCGGGGTCCGCAGCTCGTGGCTCACGTCGGAGGTGAATCTCTTCTGGAGATTTCCGAACTCCTCGAGCTGGGTGATCTGTTTCGAGAGGCTCTCGGCCATCTCGTTGAACGACATCGCCAGCCGGGCCATGTCGTCCTCGCCGCGCACCGGCATGCGTTCCTTCAGCCGGCCGTCGGCGAAGCGCACCGCGATCCGGGACGCCGACCGGATGGGCAGAACCACCTGCCGGGCGACGAGAAGCGCGATGGCCGCGAGCAGCACGGCGAGCACCGCACCACCCACCAGCAGCGTGCCGCGAACCAGCGACAGGCTGCGGTCCTCACTGGCCAGCGGGAACACGAGGTACAGCTCGAGCGTGGAGATCGCGGACGCGGTCGGGCTCCCGACGATCAGCGCCGGCCCCGAATAGCCTTCGGGATCGTTCACGGTGGCGAACTGATAGGCAACCTGACCGGCCTGGACGAACGCCCGCAACGATTCCGGGATCTGGTCCGCCGGACCGCTGGACGTCGGGGCCCGGGGGCCGTCACCGGGCACGATCAGCACGGGATCGAACGTTCCCGCCGACCCCGACGCCTGACCGGCGTCGGGCTCCCGGTTCGTCAGCGCGGCCCGGGCACCGTCGAGCTGGGTGGTGGGCGAACTACTGTCGTCCGCGCCGGCCAACTGCCCCTCGACCGTGCTGCGGGCACGGTCCATCTCCTCGGTCGCCGCGTTGATCTTCGTTTCGAGCAGACGGTCGGTGATCTGACTCGTCAGCACGACGCCGAGTACGACGATGACGATGAGCGACAACGTCAACGTCGAGACGACGACCCTCAGCTGCAGCGAACGACGCCACGTGTGCGCGAGGGTATTGCTCAGTGAGTGACCCCACCGAAGGATCGGCGAAACGCGTCGGTTGACACGACGCCGCCATCGGGAAACACCTGTCACGGCGGTCCGGCCTTGTAGCCGACCCCCCTGACCGTCAAAACCACTTCGGGATTTTCGGGATCAGTCTCGACCTTGGCCCGCAGACGCTGAACGTGCACGTTGACCAGTCGGGTGTCGGCTGCATGTCGGTAACCCCACACCTGCTCGAGCAGGACCTCACGGGTGAACACCTGTCGCGGCTTGCGCGCCAGAGCCACCAGGAGGTCGAACTCGAGGGGGGTGAGGGAGATCAGTTCTTCGCCCCGGCTCACCTTGTGGGCGGGGACGTCGATGACGATGTCGGCGATGCTGAGCAGCTCGGCCGGCTCGTCCTCGGTCCGGCGAAGCCGTGCCCGAACCCGCGCCACCAGCTCCTTCGGCTTGAACGGCTTCATGATGTAGTCGTCCGCGCCGGATTCCAATCCGAGGACCACGTCGACGGTGTCCGTCTTCGCGGTCAGCATCACGATGGGCACACCGGAATCGGCCCGCAGGACGCGGCACACGTCGATGCCGTTCATGCCGGGCAGCATCAGGTCGAGCAGCACGAGGTCCGGGCGTGTCTCCCGGACCGCGGTGAGCGCCTGGGTCCCGTCCCCCACCACATACGGATCGAATCCTTCGCCGCGGAGGACGATCGTGAGCATCTCCGCGAGCGCAGTGTCGTCGTCGACAACCAGAATCCTTGGCTTCATGTCCCTATCGTTGCATCTTCGGAGGCCGTAACAGCCCGTTCGCCGTTACGGCGTGCCGTGTTCTTTCTCGTCACGGCGTGCCGTGTCGTCACTCAAGAGTGCCAGGTTTTCGGCGAGCGTGACCGGATCGGTGTCCGGGGTGAGCACCCACCACGGCGAAATCCAGTCCTTCACGGCCAGCTCGCGGTACACCTCGCCGGTGCGTTCCTGCAGTCCACGGTCGCGTTCGTAGGCGTCCAGCGACCGGCTCGCATCCGCCGATTCGCGGCCGCTGGCGCGTTGCGCGGCGAGTGCCACGGGGACGTCGAGATACAGCTGCAGGTCGGGCCGACGCAGCCCCAGCCGCTCGAATTCGAGGTTCTGCACCCAGCCCACGAACTCCCCGTCCGCCCCCTGATGCAACCGAGCCGCACCGTACGCGGCGTTGGACGCCACATAGCGGTCGAGGATCACCAGGTCGTGTCCGGCGAGCAGCTCTCCGAGCTCTCCGACGGCACCGGACCGGTCCAGCGCGAACAACACGGCCATCGCGTGCACGGAGTCGCTGAGGTCGCCGTGCGCGCCCTTGAGCGCCTCGGACGCCAGATCCGCGTGCACGGACCTGCCGTACCGCGGAAAGTCGAGGGCGCCGACCGTCAGGCCCTGTTCGGTGAGGCGTGCCACCACTGCGCCGACGAGTGTTCGCTTGCCGGCGCCGTCCAGGCCTTCCAGCGCAATCAGTTTTCCCACGAGGAAGAAGGCTATCCCCCGGCCCGCCCGCGACGGGCCGGGGGACGCCGCAGCCTCTAGTAGCGGTAGTGCTCGGGCTTGAACGGGCCCTCGACGTCGACGCCGATGTACTCCGCCTGCTCCTTCGTGAGCTTGGTGAGCGTGCCACCGAGCGCCTCGACGTGGATCTTCGCGACCTTCTCGTCGAGGTGCTTCGGGAGGCGGTACACCTCGTTGTCGTACTCCTCCGGCTTCGTCCACAGTTCGATCTGCGCGATCACCTGGTTGGAGAAGCTGTTGCTCATCACGAACGAGGGGTGGCCGGTGGCGTTGCCGAGGTTCAGCAGGCGGCCCTCGGACAGCACGATGATCGAGTGGCCGTCCTTGAACCGGAACTCGTCCACCTGCGGCTTGATGTTGATGCGGGTGACCTCACCGGAACGCTCGAGGCCCGCCATGTCGATCTCGTTGTCGAAGTGGCCGATGTTGCCCAGGATGGCCTGGTGCTTCATCTGCTTCATGTGCTCGAACGTGATGATGTCCTTGTTGCCCGTGGACGTGATGACGATGTCGGCCCAGCCGATGGCCTGCTCGACCGTCTTCACCTCGAAGCCGTCCATCAGCGCCTGGAGGGCGTTGATGGGGTCGACCTCGGTGACCGCGACGCGGGCACCCTGTCCGCGCAGAGCCTCCGCGCACCCCTTGCCGACGTCGCCGTAACCGCAGACGAGCGCGGCCTTGCCGCCGATCAGCACGTCGGTGCCGCGGTTGATACCGTCGAGCAGCGAGTGCCGGGTGCCGTACTTGTTGTCGAACTTGCTCTTGGTGACCGAGTCGTTGACGTTGATGGCCGGGAACGTGAGTTCACCGGCGGCCGCGACCTGGTAGAGACGCAGGACACCGGTCGTGGTCTCCTCGGTGACGCCCTGTACCGACTCCGCAACCTTGGTCCACTTGGTCTTGTCCGCTTCGAGGGACTGACGCAGCAGGGCGAGGAACACCTTGTACTCGTCGGAATCCTGCTCGTCGTCGGTGGGCGGCACGACGCCGGCCTTCTCGAACTGCGCGCCCTTGAGGACGAGCATCGTGGCGTCGCCGCCGTCGTCGAGGATCATGTTCGCGGGCTTGTCGGCGTCCGGCCAGGTGAGCATCTGCTCGGCGGCCCACCAGTACTCCTCGAGCGTCTCGCCCTTCCACGCGAAGACCGGGGTGCCCTGCGGCTCCTCGGGCGTGCCGTGCGGGCCGACGACGATCGCGGCGGCGGCGTGATCCTGCGTCGAGAAGATGTTGCACGAGGCCCAGCGGACCTCCGCGCCCAGAGCGACGAGCGTCTCGATGAGGACGGCCGTCTGGATGGTCATGTGCAGCGAACCGGAAATGCGAGCGCCCTTGAGCGGCAGCACCTCTGCGTACTCGCGGCGAAGCGCCATCAGTCCCGGCATCTCGTGCTCGGCGAGCCGGATCTCCTTGCGGCCGAACTCGGCGAGCGAAAGGTCCGCCACCTTGAAATCGATCCCATTGCGGCTCTCGGCCACGGGCGTGGTTGAAACTGAGGTCGTCATCTGCCTCTCCTGTTTGACTGCTGTTTCGGTCAAGGCTATCGGTACTGCGGCCCGAGGGTCACACTCACGTGAGGCTGCGCCGCGGGGCGGTCACTCCCGATCGGCCCCGTCGACCGCCTCGTCCACGAAAGGCCCCAGAAGAGCACCCAGATCCTCGGCGACGTTGGCCTCGGATTCGGGTGGCATCGAGATGTAGCTCATAGCGAGGCGCACGATGGCGCGGCTGAGAATCCCCGCGTCCGACGGGCTCGCCCGCACCCAGCACCGCTGGAAGACGTCGGCGAGCCGCGTGGACGCCCGCTCGATGATCGGCGCGCTCTCGGTCGTGATCAGACGCAGCAGATCGGGCTTGGCCTCGCCACGCAGAAGTGACTGTACGAGCGGGTCGGACAGGCTGGCCGCGAAGAACGCGGTGAACCCGGAGAGCAGCGCGGCCCGACCTTCCCCGACGTTCGCCACGAGCGCCTCGTCGACGGCGTCGACCAGTTCGTCGGCCAGCCGGATGGCGTACGCCTCCGCCAGCCCCTGCCGGGACTTGAACTCGTTGTAGAGCGTCTGCCTGCTCACCCCGGCGCCGGCCGCGACATCCGACATCGTGATGTCCGACCAGTCCTTCTCGAACAGGAGATCCCGCATCGCATCGAGCACCGACTGACGCAGCAGCAGGCGCGCAGCCTCCTGATAGGGCACCCGGACACGCGACGAAGTCATGGCCAAGACATTAGTGCCCGCCACCTCCGGGGTACTCGCCCGGTACTGCCGCTCCGGCACCCGGACGTCGAAACCCGTTGCGTGTCAGACCTCGCCGCGGCTTCGTCTCTCCATCATCGAGTGGCGGCGGCTGTAGGCGAAGTAGATGATCACGCCGAGCGCCATCCACACGATGAACCGGATCCACGTCTCGACGGACAGATTCACCATCAACCACAGGCAGGCGAGGACGGCGAGGACGGGCACCCACGGGACCAGTGGGACACGGAATCCGCGGGGCAGGTCCGGTCGCGTCCGGCGCAGCACGATCACGCCGACCGACACGAGGACGAACGCGAACAGCGTTCCGATGTTGACCATCTCCTCGAGGGTGCCGATCGGGAAGATCCCCGCGAGCACCGCCACCACGACTCCGACGAGCACGGTGATCCGAACGGGTGTGCCGTGCTTGCCGGTCGGCGCGAGCCGCCTCGGCATCAGTCCGTCCCGGGACATGGCGAACAGCACCCGGGTCTGCCCGAGCATCAACACCATCACCACGGTGGTCAGGCCCGCGAGCGCACCGAACGAGATCAGGTTCTTCGCCCACGTGATCCCGTGGATGCCGAACGCGGTCGCCAGATTGGAACTGTCCCCGGCCAATTCGTGGTAGTCCACCATGCCGGTGAGCACCAGTGTCACCGCCACGTACAGGACAGTCACGATCAGCAGCGATCCCAGAATTCCGCGGGGCAGCGCCTTCTGCGGATCCTTCGTCTCCTCGGCGGTGGTGGCGACGATGTCGAAACCGATGAACGCGAAGAACACCAGGCTCGCCGCTGCCAGCAGTCCGTACCAGCCGAACGTGCTACCGCCGGCGCCCGTGACGTAGGAGAACAGGGACTGGTGGATGCCCTCGCCCGTGCTGCCCGCCTCGGACGGGGGAATGTACGGCGAGTAGTTGTCGGTGTCGATGTAGAACGCGCCGACGACCACCACCACGAGCACCACGGCCACCTTGATCGAGGTGATCACGAGGGAGACCCGCGACGACAGCTTCGTGCCCGTCGCCAGTACGACGGTGATGATCGCGACGATGAGTACCGCACCCCAGTCGAACGTGACCGAGCCGATCTGCGCCACCGGCGTGTGGTTGCCGATCACCTCACCGAGATAGAGCGACCAGCCCTTCGCCACGACCGACGCGGCGAGCGCGAATTCGAGGATGAGGTCCCAGCCGATGATCCACGCGATCAGTTCACCGAACGTCGCGTAGGAGAACGTGTACGCGCTGCCCGCGACCGGAACGGTCGAGGCGAACTCGGCGTAGCAGAGCGCGGCGAGCCCGCACGCGATGGCGGCGATCACGAACGCCGCCGACACCGACGGCCCGGCGACGTTGCCTGCGGTGCGCGCGGTGAGCGTGAAGATGCCGGCACCGATGACGACGGCGACACCGAAAACGGTCAGGTCCCACGCCGTCAGATCCTTGCGGAGTTTGGTTTCCGGTTCGTCCGTGTCTCGGATCGACTGCTCGATCGACTTGGTGCGGAACAACCCGGTCGGCCTGCCGCCGAGGTGCGGTTCTCCACTGCCTTTGTCCTGGATGGCCACATCAGCCTCCTCAATCGAAAGTTGCCGTTCAGCCTATGCCTTCGGTTGCCCGGAACAGGTCGGGTTCGATGTAGATGCGGCGAGCCGCGGGGACGGCGCCACGCACTCGCGCCTCGGCCTCGTCGATGGCGTCGGCGACCGCACTGATGTCCGATCCTGCGGCCACGGCCACTTTCGCGGCCACGAGGATTTCCTCGGGTCCGAGGTACTGCGTCTTGCAATGGATGACGCGCTCGATCTTCTCCCCGTCGACGAGAGCGGCGAGAATGCGCGACTCCTCGTCGGCGGTCGCTCCTTCACCGATCAGCAGGCTCTGCATCTCGACGATGAGGATGATCGCGATGATTCCGAGCAGGGCGCCGATACAGAGGGTGCCGACACCGTCCCACACCGGATCCCCGGAGAGCATCGTCAGTCCGACACCACCGAGCGCGAGAACCAGACCGACCAGCGCGCCGGTGTCCTCGAGCAGCACGACGGGAAGCTCCGGGCTGCGCGACGTGCGAATGAATCCCCACCAGCTCGCCTTTCCCTTGAGAGGGCGCGACTCCCGCGCGGCCGTGAGGAAGCTGAATGTCTCGAGTCCGATGGCGATCACCAGGATGACCACCGCCACGAGGGGCGACGTGAGTTCCTCGGGATGCTGGATCTTGTGGATGCCCTCGTAGATCGCGAACAGCGAACCGAGGCTGAACAACACGAGCGCGACGACGAACGAGTAGAAGTAGCGGCTACGCCCGTACCCGAACTGGTGCAGGTCGTCGGCGGCGCGTTCGGCCTTCTTCTGGCCGAGCAGGAGCAGGCCCTGGTTGGAGGTGTCGGCCACCGAGTGCACGGATTCCGCCAGCATGGATGACGAGCCGGTGATCAGGAAGCCGGCGAACTTGGCCACCGCGATACCGGCATTGGCGCCGAGCGCGGCGAGAATCGCCTTCTTCCCCCCATGAGCCGACAACTGACTTCTCCTCTCGGTCGCACACGACCCTCGCGACTTGCCGCGGAGCCCCTCCCGGATCAGGGCGGATACAGGCTACGCGATCGGCGGGCCGACCCTCGCACTGAACAACTGGGCGCACTCGGTGCCCGCGGTCACCACCACTTCGGGGTCCTCGGCCGCGATCCAGACGGCGTTGCCCTGGGACAGTTCGAGGGCATCGGTTCCGCACCGCAACTCCACCGAACCCGAAGTGCACAGCAGAATGTGCGGTCCCTCCGAGTCGAGCCGGTGCTCCGTGGGGCCGTCCGGTGACAGGTCGATCCGCGCGAGAACGAATTCCGGCGCCGGCGTGGAGTACACGAATTCGCCACTGCCCGGGCGCTCTTGCGCCTCCAATATCGGAATGTCGACGGTGTCGAAGTCGAGGACGCGCAGCAACTCCGGAACGTCCACGTGCTTGGGCGTGAGTCCCCCGCGCAGCACGTTGTCGGAGTTGGCCATGATCTCGACGGCCATCCCGTGCAGGTAGGCGTGGAGGTTGCCCGCGGCGAGGTACAGGCCCTGCCCCGGTTCGAGGGTGACCCGGTTCAGGAGGAGCGCGGCCAGCACACCCGCGTCTCCCGGGTACACCTCACTCAATTCGAGGGCCGTGCGGATCTCCGCCGCGAACTCGCCGTCCCTGGTGTTCGACAGATAGGCGACGCATCCGTCGAGCACCCTCGGCATCAGCGCGCCGAGCACGGGTTGCGGCAACGTGATCCACGTGGTGAACAGCGCGCGGAGACCGTCCGAGTCGGGTTGTCCGGCAATCAGGCCGACGTAGGGCTGCAGCTCCGGAACCGCGATCGCCTCGAGCAGCTTGACCGTCCGCTGAGGGTCCCGGAAACCGGCGAGCGCGTGGAACCGGCTGAGGGCCACGACGAGTTCGGGTTTGTGGCTGGCGTCCTTGTAGTTGCGCACMGAGGACTCGAGCGGGATTCCCGCTTCGTTCTCCCGGGCGAATCCCTCCCACGCCTGCTCGGCGCTCGGATGGGCCTGCAACGACAGTGGTTCCTCCGACGCGAGCAACTTCAACAGGAACGGGAGGCGATCGCCGAACGTCTCCACACTCCGCTTGCCGAGCTGACGTTCGGGTTCCGAGTGCACCAGGTCCAGAAGGGACCTGGGCCCCTCCTCGGTGAGAACGCGGGCGGGATCACCCGGGTGCGCGCCCAACCACAGTTCCGCCTCCGGATGCGCCGTGGGAACCGGAAGTCCACGCAGCTGCGCGATGGCTGTGCGCGATCCCCACGCGTAGGACCGCAGCGCACCTTCGAGTCGGTGCACTAGATACCGCCGATCAACTGGAGATACGCGGCAGTCATGTCGAGCCTGCCGACGAGAACCGCCGCCTGTTCCAGCTCGGGACGCTGCGACGGAACCTGACCCTCGTCCGAGGACGCGACGACGAGGTCGACGTCGCCCAGGGCGGCGATCCTGCGTTCGACGAGCATCCGATCGGCGTCGGCGGACAACACGAACGTGCGCACCGGGCTCGCCGACGGCGGACCGTCCAACTCGGGATCGTGGAATATCGAGTCGTGCGCGGAGAGCGCCTGGTCGACACGGAACGTGCCCGCCGCGCTCAGAACGTCCGGAAGTTCCGACGCGGTCGCCACACGACCCGCGTGCAGCAGCGCCTCGGCGCCGTGCCGGGCCAGTTCCACAGTGCTCTCCGTGTCACCCGTCAGCACGATGCGGCGTCCCTGCATGCGGGAGGCCAACGATTTCGCCGGATTGTGGAACACCTCGCTGTTCGGCCTGTCACGCAGCGCCTCACCGTCGACGGCGTCGGCGATCTGCTCGAGGTCGGGAACCTCGTCGCCCCAGCGTTCCGAACCGACCACGCGGAGGACGGCCAGCAGTACGGCAAAGTACCGCAGCAGACCGTGCCGGGTGAGTGCCCGCACCCGCGGCGCGAACATGACGACGCGTCCGGCCGCCGCGGCCTGCAAGGGTCCCTCGTCCGGCGCCGCCACCACGACTTCGGCGCCGCGGCGCACCGCTGCGTCGATGGCCTGCACGAGCCGGGGGTCGCCTGCGTCGTCGCCGGCCACCACCACCACGTCCAGCGGGCCCACCCACACGGGGGTCCGGGTGGCGCGCACCAGCGGGAAACCTATCCGTTCGGCGAGGACCGCCGTCAGGATCGCCGCCCCGCGGCTGGCACGCCCCGCGCCGGTCACCACCACCACGCTGCGCGGACGCAGCCCCTGCAGTCGTTCGAGAGCCCCCTCCTCGACCGCGGACCGGGTGGCCCGGATCTGGGCACCCCCCATGGCGGCGGAACGCAACACACCCTCGGTGTCCGCCGCGACCAGTGCGTCCCCGTCGTCCAGATCGAACAGGGGCGTCGGCGCTGTCATGACACCGCACCCCCTTTCTTCATCAGTGCAAGCCACATTCGCAACACGAGCAGAACCTGTAGTTCCAACTATGGCAGTCAGGCTCGGACGATGCCCAGTATCTCGGTAACGAGTGCATCTACCTCGGCCGCCGTCGCCGCCTCCACGTTCAGTCGCAGGAGCGGCTCGGTGTTGGAGGCCCGCAAGTTGAACCACGCGCCGTCCGCCAGTTCGACCGTGACACCGTCGAGCCGGTCCACGACCGTGGTGCGGTCCGCGAACGCCGACAGCACCGCGTCGGTCCGTTCGGCGGCGTCCGCGACGGTCGAGTTGATCTCCCCCGACGCCGCGTACCGCTCGTACTTCGCCATCAGCTCGGACAGCGGACGATCCTGCTCCCCCAGCGCCGCGAGAACGTGCAGTCCGGCGAGCATCCCGGAGTCGGCGCCCCAGAAGTCGCGGAAGTAGTAATGCGCGGAGTGCTCGCCGCCGAAGATCGCGCCCGTCTCGGCCATCTGCTGCTTGATGAACGAATGCCCCACCCGGGTGCGGACCGGGTGTCCGCCCAGCTCCGTCACCAGCTCCGGCACCGCGCGGGACGTGATGAGGTTGTGGATGACGGTCGCGCCGGGCTCCTTGGCCAGCTCCCGCTCCGCGACCAGGGCGGTGACGGCGGACGGCGACACCGGGTTGCCGAGCTCGTCGACCACGAAGCAGCGGTCCGCGTCGCCGTCGAAGGCCAGACCGATGTCGGCACCGGTCTCACGGACGTACCGTTGCAGATCCACGAGGTTCGCCGGGTCGAGCGGATTCGCCTCGTGGTTCGGGAACGTGCCGTCGAGCTCGAAGTACAGCGGCTCCAGCTTCACCGGCATCGGCTCGAACACCGCGGGAACGGTGTGCCCACCCATGCCGTTGCCCGCGTCGACGGCGACCGTCAGCGGGCGGAGGTCGGAGAGGTTCACCAGTCCGCGGACGAAGCTCGCGTACTGCTCGAGCACGTCCTCCTCGGACACCGTGCCGGGAGCGCCGTCGAACGCGGGGACCCCGTCGACGACCTCGGCCGCGATCGTGGAAAGGCCCGTCTCCTGCCCCACCGGCTTCGCGCCTGCGCGGCACAGCTTGATGCCGTTGTACTTCGCCGGGTTGTGGCTCGCCGTGAACATCGCACCCGGGCAGTCGAACAGCCCCGACGCGAAATACAGCTGATCGGTGGACGCGAGACCGATGAGGACTACGTCCAGGCCCTGGGCGGTGACGCCGTCGGCGAATGCACGGGCCAGGTCCGGGGAAGACGCGCGCATGTCGTAGCCGATCACGACCTTCGTGGCGCCGTCCTCGCGAACGAGTCGTGCGAATGCGCCACCCACGTCCTGCACGAACGCGGCGTCGATGTGTTCACCGACGACACCCCGCACGTCGTAAGCCTTGATCACGGCATGTACGGACTCGGCTGATCGCGCCACTTCTTGTTTCTCCTTTACGAGCACCAGTGCTGGCGCAAGCCTAATGCCTGCCCGTCGCGGGCACGGCACGCCGCGAGCCGCAGGCCCCGAAGCAGGCCGGGACGTCAGTTGGAAGGGTCGGGAAGTACCCGCAGATGGCCGCGACGACCGGTGCGTGCCGGGCCGGGCTGGGTGCCGGTCTCCGCGCGATCCTCGGTGGACAGGGTCCGTTCGGACCGCCCGCGATCGCCGAGGCCCGCCTCCCGCACGGCCTCCGCCAGCGCGGTCAGGTCGTCCTCGTCCGGGGTGCTCGACGAGAACCCACCTTCGTACCGAACCAGTTCCCAGCCCTTGGGTGCGGTAATCCTCGACGCGTGCGTTTCGCACAGATCCCACGAGTGCGGTTCGTCGACCGTGGCGAGCGGGCCGACGACGGCGGTGGAGTCGGAGTAGACGTACGTGAGCGTCGCGACAGCGGGGTTCTTGCACCCGGGGCGGCAGCATCGACGCAGAGATCTCACAGCTAGGGAGCCTAGCCCCACGAAGGCCCGACACCTACTCGGACACACCGAGAGTGTGCGGCTGTCGTAATGTCCACACCATGTCCAGAGCACGACGCAGGCGTCCCGTGACCACCCGATCCGTCGACCGACGGGGACGGGGAATCCGCGGGTCCGTGTTCCCTCCGGACGCGCCGGCACGACGGAGCCGCGCAGAGAAGTTCGATCTGGTGGTGCTCGAGGCGTTCGCGCCGATCGACGCGCGCTGGCGCGAACGCCTGACGAAGCTGGACATCGCCGTCGACGAGGTCCCGAAAATTCATGCGCTCGACCCGGATTCGGTCAACTGGCCCGCCGAGGTCGTGGCGGACGGGCCCGTGCCACTGTCCCGACTGATCCCGGCCGGCATCGACCGGCACGGATCCACGACGCGGGCGCGAGTCGTCCTGTTCCGGCGACCGCTCGAACAGCGCGCCAAGGACCCGGACGACCTCACCGACCTGGTGCACGACGTGCTCGTACAGCAGGTGAGTACGTACCTCGGAGTCGAACCCGAGGTCATCGACCCGGATTTGCCGGGCGACGAAGACTGAACTAGACGATCCCCCGCTTCAGGCGCCGGCGCTCACGCTCCGACAGACCACCCCAGATACCGAACCGCTCGTCGTTGGCCAGTGCGTAGTCGAGGCACTCGTCCCGCACCTCACAGCCCAGGCAGATGCGCTTCGCTTCCCTGGTGGAGCCTCCCTTTTCGGGGAAGAAGGCCTCAGGGTCGGTCTGCGCACAGAGCGCGCGTTCCTGCCACTGATCCTCGATGGTCTCGAACAATTCGTCGAAACCGGTCACCAGACTCAACGCCGGGCGGGGGCCCGTCGTCTCGACTTCCTGTGCGACGAGTTCCGGCACAGGAATTTCTTTCACACTGCCTTCTTGCACACAGACTTCTTGAACACAGACGCCGTCCGCTGCGCCTGCTTCGGAATTGGTCTGCGGTTCGTCGCTTACTGTGCTCCAGCGAGTCTCCGACTCGATCTGCTCATTGGGCATCGTTCCGCCTCCTCACCTGTGATAGCGCAGAAAATTTCGATCGATCATGTACCCCGAACCGAACACCCCTGCCACCCGTTCGAACAACCGTTCGAATTGATCCCCGCTGCAAGTGATTCCACGCCCACAACGTCGGAATGACATATTTGTGATTAGACACGCCCAGCGTGTCGCGGTCAAGCTAACCGTCGAAAGTCGATTACTATTTCGCGCTCTCGATTCGCTCCGGGGAAGCAGCACACAGGAGGCGGGCGGCCACCGCCTAGGCTTGCACCGTGAACGTGACTGTATTGGTTGGCGGGGTGGGTGGGGCCCGGTTCCTGCAAGGTGTGCGGAGACTTCTGGGGGCCGATTCGGGCCATGTCGTTACGGCGGTGGTCAATGTCGGTGACGATGTGTGGATGCACGGGCTGCGGATCTGCCCGGACCTGGATACCTGCATGTATACCCTCGGCGGCGGTATCGACACCGAGCGTGGGTGGGGGCATGCCGGGGAAACCTGGAACGCGAAGGAAGAACTCGCCGCATATGGTGCGAAACCGGATTGGTTCGGGCTCGGGGACCGGGACATCGCCACGCATCTGATCCGCACCCAGATGCTGCGGACGGGGTATCCGTTGTCGGCGGTGACCGAGGCGTTGTGCAACCGGTGGCAACCGGGTGTGACCTTGCTGCCGGTGACCGATGATCGTAGTGAAACTCACGTCGTGATCACCGATCCCGAGGACGGGGAGCAGCGGGCGATCCACTTCCAGGAGTGGTGGGTGCGGTACCGCGCCCAGGTGCCGACGCACAGCTTCGCGCACATCGGCGCCGAGCAGGCCGCCCCGGCGCCGGGGGTGCTCGAGGCGATCGAGGCCGCCGACATCGTGTTGCTGGCACCGTCGAATCCGGTGGTCAGTGTGGGGGCGATCCTGGCGGTGCCCGGGATCCGGGGCGGCCTGCGCACCACCGCGGCGAAGGTGGTCGGGATCTCGCCGATCGTCGGCGGAAAACCGTTGCGGGGCATGGCCGACGAATGCCTCGACGTGATCGGGGTGGACACCTCCGCGGAGGCGATCGGCCGGTGGTACGGGGCCCGGTCCGGGACCGGGATCCTCGACGGCTGGCTGGTCCACGACACCGACACCGCCGAGATCCCCGGCGTCGAGGTGGCCCGGGTGCCGCTGATCATGACCGACCCCGACGCCACCGCGGCGATGGTGCGGGCGGCGCTGGACGTGGCGGGGGTGACGTTGTGAGCGACCCGGCGGGTGCGTCCGGGCTCGATCACGCCCCGGGCGGGGCGATCGAGATCCGCCCGGTGACCGGTCTGCCCGAGTTCCGGCCCGGCGACGACCTCGCGGCAGCCGTGGTCGCGGCCGCACCGTGGCTCGCCGAAGGGGACGTGCTGGTGGTCACCAGCAAGGTGTTCTCGAAGGTCGAGGGCCGGATCGTGTCCTCGCCCACCGACCCGGAGGAACGCGACGCCGCCCGACGGCGCCTCGTCGAGCAGGAAGCGGTGCGGATCGTGKCCCGCAAGGGCCGGACCCTGATCACCGAGAACCGGCTCGGGATCGTGCAGGCCGCGTCGGGGATCGACGGCTCGAACGTCGAGGGCTCCGAACTCGCACTGCTGCCGGAGGATCCCGACGCCAGCGCCCGCACCCTGCGCGATGCGATCGAGGTGGCGCTGGGGGTGCGGGTGGCGGTGGTGGTCACCGACACCATGGGCCGGGCGTGGCGCAACGGTCAGATCGACGCCGCGATCGGCGCGGTCGGGCTGCCGGTGCTGCACGGCTACGCCGGGTCCCGCGACAGTCAGGGCAACGAACTGGTGGTCACGGAGGTGGCGGTCGCCGACGAGATCGCCGCCGCGGGGGATCTGGTCAAGGGCAAACTCGGTGGGGTACCGGTCGCGGTCGTGCGGGGCCTGGATCTGGTCGACGACGGTTCGCGGGCACAGGATCTGATCCGCCGCGGCGCCGAGGATCTGTTCTGGCTCGGCACCGCCGAATCCGTCGAACGGGGCCGGGCGGAGGCGGTGCTGCTGCGCCGCTCGGTCCGCCACTTCGCGACCGACCCGGTCGACCCGGATGCGGTGCGGGCATCGATCGCGGACGCCCTGACCGCACCCGCACCGCACCACACCCGACCGGTCCGCTTCGTCTGGGTCCGCACCCGCGCGGTCCGCGACGCACTGCTGACCCGGATGCGGCAGCAGTGGCGCACCGACCTGGCCGCCGACGGGATGAGCGCCGACGCGGTCGACGCGCGAGTGGCCCGCGGCAACATCCTGTTCGACGCACCGGAGGTGATCATCCCGTTCTGCGTCCCCGACGGCGCCCACCACTACCCCGACCAGCGTCGGCAGGCGGCGGAGTCGACGATGTTCACCGTCGCGGTCGGAGCCGCGGTGCAGGCACTGCTGGTGTCGTTGGCGACCAAGGGAATCGGCAGCTGCTGGATCGGGTCGACGATCTTCGCCGCCGACACCGTCCGCAGCACCCTCGACTTGCCCGCCGACTGGCAACCCCTCGGCGCGATCGCCGTCGGCCACCCCCTCGAACCACTGACCCCCCGACACGCCGCCGACCCCGGCGACGCCCTGATCGAGAGATGACCCACGCGCAATGAGCGCCGAATCACTACACCGCACCGCGACCGCCGCACTCGAGGGCTGGAAAACGCTCGACGAGAACGACGAATCATTGCGGCACACCATGCTCGCGTTCCTCGCGTCGGCGCCGCTGGGGTGCCTGCGGGAGCACGCACCCGGACACATCACGGCGTCCTCCCTCGTCCTGGACGAGGGGGGATGTCACGTGCTTCTGACCCTGCATCCCCGGGTCGGCCGGTGGATCCAATTGGGCGGGCACTGCGAGCCTTCCGACGAGACCGTCGTCGACGCCGCGCTGCGGGAGGCGTGCGAGGAATCGGGAATTCCCGACCTCCGGATCGATCCCGTCCTGCTGTCGGCGCACACCCACCCGATCACGTGCTCACTCGGACAGCCAACCCGGCACCTGGATCTCCGGTTCGTCGTCCGCGCGCGTCCCGACGCCCACATCGTGCGTAGCTCCGAATCGACGGACCTCCGCTGGTGGCCGGTGGACGCACTGCCGCCGAACGCGGAGAAGTCCACGATCGACCAGCTCGTGCACCTGGCCGGACTGCGCTAGCGGAGCGGCGCCAGCGCAGGGCGTTTCGCCGAGATACGGTCGCCGGAGGATGTTCCCCAGATCGCCGGGTCGGCGTAGCCGAGATCCCCCGAACGGGCCGCAAGTTGCTCGGCAACCCGATCCGATCACCCGCGTAATCCGTTGGGACGCCTCGGGTCCGGATCGCCGCGGGGCGCGAACCTCGAGGCCTGCTACCCGTGCGGGCACGTCGACAAGGCGAACCGGATCACACAGGATCGGTTTGTGTGCCGGGTGTGGACATGTCGATCAGGCAGATCACAATGCCGCGTTGAACATCGCCTACCTGGGGTACGTGAAGTACATGACCACGACGCACGGCTATTGGGCCGCCTAATCAACCGGCCTACAGTCGKCGCGCACCCGACAGCCAGTCGGGGACGCGACTGGCAAACCCGGCCCTTCAGGGCAGGGGTACGTTGATCTCTCACACGTCCGTGCTGAACCGGACCCCGCCGTCGGGCAACGTCACTCCCGGCCACACCCGGGCGCCGCGCAGGAGTTCGCACCGGGCGCCGATGTCGGCTCCGTCACCGATCACCGCGTCACGCACCAGAGCCCGCGGCCCGATGCGTGCGCCGAAACCGATGATGGACCGTTCGACGGTCGCTCCGGCCTCGACCACGGCGCCGTCGAACAGCACCGCGCCGTCGAGTCGCGCGCCCGCACCCACCTCGGCGCCGCGGCCGACGACGGTCCCGCCGATCAGCAG
>NZ_JBFUGT010000093.1:0-23723 GCF_056402775.1 Rhodococcus sp. P3_B8 | reverse complement strand
GTGAACAGCTGGGGTGCGGCAGGGTTCGAAATCTGCCAGACCAACCCACTGCTCGGAACACCTGAACACACAATGGTTCTCGCAAGCGCCAAGGATTTCGACACAAACGACTGGGCTGTCTTCAGCGAAGAGTTCCAGCTGTCGGCGATTTGGGATGGCGAGATCCGGGCCGATATGGTTCTGATCGAATACCCCAACGGAGGTGCCGTCTTCGGTGTCGGCTCCATAGCTTGGTGTGGGAGTTTGTCGCACAATTCCTATGACAACAATGTCTCCCGCCTAACCGAGAACGTATTCCGAGGCTTCGCGTCCGAGAACTTGCCTATCTGATCCACCTGGTCTGATCCGGTCGGAATCCGCCCCCCGCAACATATTGCGAGGGGCGGATTCATATGCTGGTCTGGGATACCGGGTCGGAAGAGTGCGGCTAAGAAGTTTGATATTCGGTCTCGGCAGCGGGGCCGGACCGACATCCGCGTCTAGGTAGCTAGCTACCTAGCTACCTAGCCGATCGCACCACCCGCGAGCCGCTGGCCCCTATGAGGCCAGCAGTCCCGTAATGGGCGCGGTGGTCGACGCCTGCAAGGAACACGGCATCCTGCCATTCGCCAATTTCAACAGAACCAATGCCGTGCCTCACTGCTCGGTCAGCGACGCCGAGATCGCCGAGGGCCTGGTAGCTCCCGATGCGGCACTCGACGAAGCGCATTCGCACCTCGTGCCCTGACCTGCTCGGTCAGCACACTGGTTCGTCCCGCGGTCGATGGCGCCCGCGGGACGAATCTGTCCCCCACTCTGCGCCGACGAGTAAGACCTCCCGGGCTACCCGCTGTCGGGCTCGAGCAGGGGCGGATCGAATATCTTCACCGGCGGCGGTGTCCCGGCATACGCTTCCAACTCCACCAGTGTGTTGCCCGGGCTCGGGCCCTGCGCCAGTCTCGAGGTGCCGGTATCCATCGTCAGCACGTTCGGGTTGCCGTGGCGGCACAATGTCCCACTCACACCTGGTTGTTCGGGGTCGAACCAGGCGCCGGTGGCCAACACCACGACACCCGGTCGGATGTCGTCTGTCAGCACTGCGCCGGCCAGACATGCTCCGCGATCGTTGAAGATCCGCACCACCTGCCCACTACTAATATCCCGCTCCTGCGCGTCTCGGGTGTTGATGAGCACCGGCTCTCGGCCCGCCACCTTCGACTGTTGGCTGTGACGCGCATGGTCGAGCTGACTGTGCAGACGTGTCTTCGGTTGGTTGGACAATAAGTGCAACGGGAACTCGGCAGCACGCGCACAACCCGCCCACTCTTCGGGCTCCAGCCACACCGGATGCCCCGGGCAGTCGTCATAGCCGAACCCTGCGATGGTCTCGGAGAATACCTCGATCTTGCCCGACGGTGTCGGCACCGGAAAGCGCTCCGGATCGGCGCGAAGTCGTGAGAACGACCAGTCCGTTACTTCCCCTGGTTCGGGAAGGTCAACTGATCCGGCGCGCCAGAAGTCCGCAAAGTCCGGCAGACTGACACCTTCGCGTGTCAATTCTTCCTTTGTCCGGGCGTACAGTTCGCGTACCCAATCGTCAGCTGACCGACCTTCAGTGAATCGATCGCCGTACCCGAGTCGATGCGCCAACGCGGCGAAGACGTCGAAATCTGTGCCGACGCCCGGCGGTGTGTCGCGCACCCTGTGCATCGCGGCCAGGGTCAAATCCAATTGACCGATAGCAATATCGTTGCGCTCCAGCGATGTAGCGACCGGAAACACCACATCACTGAATCGTGGCAGCGGTGTCCACCACGACTCGTGCGTGATCACTGTCTCGGGTTGCCGCCATGCGCGCACCAAACGGTGCAGATCCTGATGATGGTGAAACGGGTTGCCACCGATCCAGTAGACGAGCCTGATGTCCGGATAGCATTGCCGCGTTCCGTTGTAATCGAACTCTGCGCCCGGGTTCAACAGCATGTCCGCCACCCGGGCCACGGGGATGCGCTGTGCAACTTCGTTTCGCCCCTGAGGCAGCGAAGCAACTCTCGGCCGGCGGGACCTCACACCGATCTGCGAAATACCCAGTCCACCAGCGTATCCGCCGCCGAGGCGGCCCATCGAACCGGACGCCGACGCCAGCACCACTCCCATCCAGTGCGTCTGCTCCCCGAAGCGTTGGCGTTGAAGCGACCACGAGACGTTGATCGTAGTCCTGCGAGTTCCGATACTTCGCGCCAACCGGCGGATGGCCGCGGCGGGCACATCGCAGATCGACGCGGCCCATTCCGCGGACTTCACCTGACCGTCGGCAGAGCCCTCCAAATATCTCCAGAAGACCGGCCACCCCGTGCAACACCGATGCAGGAAGTCCAGGTCGGCGAGACCTTGCAGAACGAGTTCGTGTGTCAAAGCCAGCATCAAGGCGAGGTCGGTGGCCGGGCGCAGCGACACCCACTCCCCGCCGAGTGATTCTTCGATATCGGTGCGCTGCGGTGAGACGTTGACGAACTCGACTCCAGCATCGCGACAACGCTTTTGCCAACTCGGCTGCACGTGTTCACCGATTCCACCCGCGTTCGCAAATGCGTTCTTCGGCGCCATGCCGCCGAACGACACCACCAGCTGCCCGGCTTGCTCGATCTGGGGCCAGGTGACACCTCTCTCTGAGAATGCCCACGAGCTGCCGCCGATGACATGAGGCAGGATGACCTCCATCGCCCCAGCGCTGTAGGAGTTCACCGAGTCGGTGTAACCGCCGCCAAGCCGGAGAAAACGATGGATTTGGCTCTGCGCGTGGTGGAATCTACCGGCACTCGCCCAGCCGTAAGATCCTCCGTACACCGCGTTGTCACCGCTACTTTTCCGTACCCGTGCCAACTCGGAGGCGACCAGGTCGAGCGCGGTGTCCCAATCTACTGTGACGTACCCATCGGCCCCTCTGCCCGAACCGGAGGGAACCTCACCGCGACGCACCGCCTCCAGCCACCCTCGACGGACCGCCGGCGCTGTGATGCGCAGCGGACCATCGTGGGCGTCGGCATAACCGTCCTCCAAGCGGTTGGCATCGCGACCGAGCGGCTCGAGCGTCACACCATTGTCCCCGAGTACCGCGTACCGTCCGTAATGAGTTGCAGTCCAGCTACTCTCTCGCTTGTGCATCACGGCGTCGAAGTACCGGTCCCCGCAGTGACGTGGAGAGCGTATATCCCGCTCGGAAGTGCCGGCGGTATCTTCAATTTGACTGACTTTTCCCACTTAGCATCAGACAGATCATCATCATGAAAATGAACTGCACCGTACTGATGAGGAGCGTTCCTCCACGAGGTTTCCGTCCCGTCCCAATTGCGACCCGTCGCCGCACGCATTGGCATATTCACAGCGTGGCCATGAAAACCGTTCCCTGAGGAGTCCGTGTTGGACCACGTACCGATTCCTTGGGGAAAATCCCATTTTGCTATGACGGGGATATTCAGAATGTCTGAGTTGGCATCCCGATGCGTGACCAGTTCGTGCTCGCTCAAAGCCACGTTATAGGAGTGAGGAGCTTCGATCTTCCCGTTATAGAAATTTCCTACAACGGGTTCGTTGTCGTCTAGCATTTCCTCGCCACCGATAAGTAGATCACTTGACGATGTGGGAACCCCAGAGGCAGCTCCCCGCGCTGTTTCAGTCATTTTCGGCCGTGTCGATTTCTCTCGCTCTAGGGGTAGTCTCATCTCGTTGACCTGTGCATCGTATACGGCACTCACAAAGTGCCACATGCGCGTCTCGATGCGCCCGTGAAGAGTCAATTCATTGTTACCGACAGTCAATCTGAGATTGCCGTCTTCTAGGCGGAGTGCGACGCCTTGCACGTCAGGTCCGCGTTGCGAGAACAGCGTCTGTGAGCGCTTTTCTGGAGTGGTGGGCCACATCCACAGTTGAATAGTAAAGCTGCTTGATAAATCCATCTCATCCCGGTGGGGAATCCGAATGTACGATCCTGGGAGCAGGACCTGTTCAATACCTTTGTGATCCCCATCCAGTGAACTAGGGATGTATTCCGATTTAAATCCGGGACTGAGGGGACTGTCGTCGCCATGGAACAACCGCACCACTTCAGCGTGGTATGTGTCAGAATCGGTACTGACCATAAAAGCGATCTCATCGTCGCGCTCCACGCTTAAACGGTCACTGTAACCAACAATGTTCATGCTCAACTCAAGTTCCTTCGTCATCGTTTTTGCTACCAATATCCGCCCGGGGCTCCGACATCTGTTCTCACTCGGCGAAACGATTCATCGCAGTAGTTTTCACGCGACGCTCGTGGAGCAGATTTGTGCTTTCGAGTGCCAGGACACTCACCTGTTGGCGGTCGTAAACAGCTACTAGACCGCAGTTTTAGAAAAGAGTCATTCATTGGACGAGTTGGCGGACTAGCGCACTCAAATCGTCGTAGTCGCTTGGCGTGGGGAATCTCCTACTGCGTTTACAGTGGGATCGAGGATTCCGTCTTGGCCGGAGGTGATCGGCTCCCGCCTGAAAGCCTGCGCCACTCCACATGCCAGAAGCGTCACTACCGTAATAGCTACGAACCCGGCTGCATAGCTTCCGGTCGCATCTTTAATGCTGCCCAGCGCGAATGGATAGCCGACACCGCCAATGATGAAACCGGCACCCAAGACGAACCCATTGGCCACACCGGCGAATTTCATTGGTACCGAGTCTACGGCGGACGCCAAACTTACCACCTCGCCAGCGATCAGCCCGATTCCAACTAGGGAGATAAAGAGATAGACAAGGCCAAATGTGCCGCTAACCAAGCAATAACCAAGTCCGGCAATTGAGAGGGCCGATAGAATTCCGGATGCTGGAACTAGAAGAGAACGACGGCGGCCGAGCTTGGGGGCCAAGAACCCTGCACCGAGCGCTGCGAACCCTCCCGCCATTGAGAATAGTGACGAGGTTAAACCGGCCCCCGACTGCGACCATCCAGCCTCCTCCACCAGGATAGTTGGCATCCAACTTGCTACAAGCGAAAAGAATCCGATTGCGGCGACCCAAAATAGCGCGGTTAGGAGGACGTTCCTATTGAGCATGGAACGAAAGACGTCGCTCTTCGAATGGTCGAGTTGTGCCGTCGCATCCGGGCTGGAGTCTATAGTTGATTGTGGTGCGTTCTTGAGGAAGAAGAACGACAGAATGAGGATGCCGCCGACTATGAGGCCTCCGATTGAGAGTCCGGTTTGCCAGCCGAAGGTCGTCAATATGAACGCGAATCCATACAGAGTAGTTAGCAGGCCAGCGAAACTTCCAGTTTCCATCACGCCCACGGCATGGTCGGTCTTTCCATAGTTTTGAAACCAGGTGACCGCCACGGTGTAGGTGCCGGCCCAGACCAGTCCGACAGCCATGCCGCTGACAAGTCGCGATACTAGTGCCAGACTATAGGTGTCGGCGGACGCAAAGAGGAACTGGCCTATCAGGGCTGCAGCCAGGCCGACAAGGACAACATTCCTGGCGCCCCATCTGCTGCAGGCGGGCCCGGCTAGGAGCATGCAGACGCCCGCAATGAAGGAAGCCATCGACGACAATGCCCCAGCTTGGGCGTAGCTAATCGAAAGGTCGTCGGCAATTACTGACAGGCTCGACGTCCATCCCGAATATGCGATATACCCTCCGATAAGGGCTAGGTACGCCAACGCGAGCATCCACCACTTCTGTGTATGTCGGCTTAGTGTCATCGGCTTCCTCCAGTGTTCGAAATTGTGGGCAAGGCAGGTGTGTTCCCATTAAATGATTCGTCGTTAAAGGTCCAGTAGCAAGCGCGGCGCTTGGTACCGGAGAAGAGATCGGCGCTTTGCGTTTGGCGCGGAGCCAACTGTGGAATCGATAGATTTTCTTGCCACGCTTGGAACTCGTGGATCGTCTTCTCGTGCCGCACGGCAAGTCGCCCGGTGTCGAACCTGCGCGACTGCATACCCTTCTGCCACTGGACGTGGACGGCCTCGTCCTCCTGCATGACGCGTTCCCAGCTCGCGTAGACGTCATCAGCGTTGAATCCCGGCGCTTCCGGGTCAGGGAAGTAGAAGTCCATCCGAATGTGCGTCGAGTCCGGTCGGAGCGGTGTCAGGAACATCGTGAGGACGTAGTCTTGGCTGCAAAAGAACGAGGAGGTTGGGGAACAGCCTGGGAAAGATCATGTTGCCCATGTCCGCTTCGCCGAGCGTGTCGATGACCGGCCGGCCGGCGAAGCCCTCGTCTGAGAAGCTCGCTCCCCCACCGCCGGCCCAGTAGGACGACCAGTTGTCATCCCCGTCGCCGTACTGTTAGATGTCGGACTTGAGGTTCCCCTCTTGAAGGAAGCCGTGCACGTACGGGATGTGGTTGGCCTCGCAGAAACCCTCGTAGACCAGTTTCCAGTTGCTCGGGTACGTATACTCCATGCCCTTCGTCGGCGTCAGTGAGTTATGGGAGTACGGCGCCAGCTTGTCGGCCATACCACCGATGTACGACAGGAGCGGCTCGGCCTGCGCGTCGAGGTTCACGAAGACGACCTGGCCCCATGTGTCTGCCTTCACCGGATAAAGGCCATTCTCGGCCGCGTTGAACTCAGCCACTCCTTCGAAGTCGGGAACGTGCCTGAGGGATCCGTCGAGGCCGTAGGTCCACCCGTGGTTTGGGCACACAAGCTCCGTGCGGTTGCCTGCACCCTCGCACACCAGGGTTCCCGATGACGACAGACGTTGATTGACGCACTCAAGCGGCCCTGCGCAGTCCGGGTCACGACGAGCGGCTCTCCGGCGACGGTGCAGGTGAAGCAGTCACCGGGCTTGGACACCTGGTCGACGCGGCCGACGGCCACCCACGTGCGCGAGAAGATGCGGTCACGCTCAGCGTCGAAGAACTCCTCGGACCGATACCACTCGGCCGGCAGTGCCGAGGCGCGCTCAAGGGGGACCTGGTGGTCGGTAATCGGCGGTGACATCAGGTCCTCGGTTGTCATCAGTCGTCCTTCCTGGAGGTGCGATCGAGTTCTGCTTTGCTCTTAAAGATTGAACCTTCGGCCGCCCTAGCGACATCACCGAAGTGTCAATGAGCGTCGCAGTGCCGATGACAGAACGTAAAAATGTGTTTTCGGTGTAAGAATGAGGAAAAGTCCCAAAGTGCTGCCTCCGGCGGCAGACCCGACGCTACCGATGGCAGCCCACGCAACTAGCTACCCACGTGGACGTGCGCGAAAGGGAACTCGACGCGCGGATAACGGCCGGCAACTATCTAGGATGCACAGGGTGTCGATGGCCGTAGGCGCTGGTTGCTTTGGTGGACATGGCTTGAGGTGTGGGTTGGAACGCTCGGCGCGGCGCACACTTATACCTGTGTCCGAACTGAGCGTTATCGGCATTCTTCGTCGAGGCAGGGTGTTCACATTTCCGCGCGGGGCATCCCTTTTGTTTTTCCACACGCATTTCCGAATCACTTCGCATACGGCAAGTTGCGAACGGCGAAACCAGACTCGGCATGTAATCGGACAGGTTTTCCGGACTTACCCCAGAAGTCAGACTATGGCCAGCACAGCAAACATTCACTAGCCGACTGGCCAGTGAACGCCGGTCGAGTGGCTGGGTGCGTGGGAGTGACGGGGGCGTCAATCTGAACGTCAGCCAGCAACGGCTACTCATGTAGGAGGATAAGGGCCTTACCCCCGGCTTGTGGACACGGGTGGTGGATTACGCGGCGGATGCCAGCGTAGCGGTGTAGAGGGTCTCGTAGGTGTTCGGGGACCGGTGTCCGCACCAGGAGTGCCTCCTTCTGGTGTTGTAGCGGGTGACCCAGCGGAACACCTGGCGCCGACATGTGGCCTCGTCGGACCAGGTGTTCGCGTTCTGGAGGACTWCTCGTTTGAGGGCGGCGTTGAAGGATTCGGCCAGGCTGTTGTCGGCGCTCGTACCGACCATGCCCATCGACTGAGTGACGCCGAGACCGGCGCAGAGGGCATCGGCAGGTAGACATCCCACGCGGGTCAGGTGTCAAGCAGCCGCCGATTGAGGCGGGATCTGCTGGTCGGGCCAGGCGGCGTGGTCGTCCCAGGGTTCGTTGCGTTGCAGACACCACCACATGCGTCCGAGGAGCTTGTTGGCGAGGTTGCGCAGCGCGGCGTTGTGGTGGTCGCCGGCGGCTCGCCGCTTGTCATAGTGGGCACGTGCGCCCGCTGATTTGGTGAGGGTGACGAACGCCCACCAGTGGCAGGCGTCGCCGAGTCGCTTGTTGCGGCCCTTTCGCGCCTTGACGTAGTGCGATCGGCCCGAGGCGCGGGTGATCGGCGCAGTGCCGGCGAACGCGCGCAACCCGTTCGCCGTCGCGAACCGTGCAGGATCGTCGCCGGCCTCGGCCAGGACCCGGGCGGCGAGAATCGGACCGAGACCCGGAGCCGACCGCAGGATCGGCGCGATGGGGTGGCTGTCGAATTCGCGACCCAGCGCATCCTCCAGGCTGTCCACGGACTGCTGCATCGAGGCGATGACGGCGAGCAGGCCGGCGACCGCATGACCGAGTGCCTCCTCGACCTGCGGCGGCTGCCCGAGCGCGGGCGTCTTCAGCTCCCGCAGGAACCGCTCGACCAGGTTCGGGTCGTTGCGTCGGCCACTGTGATGCAAAAGCGCCACAACCTTGCGTCTGGTCAGGGCGCGACCCGATGCCGGGGTGGGCGCCGCGGAGAGCACCGCCACCGCGGCGCGGTGCTTCAAATTTGGAACCGCTTGCAGTGCAGCAGGATAGAACTCCAGCAATACAGAACGTAGTCGGCTGATGGTCTGATGCAGCGCCCAGATCGCCTCCTGGTGCTGACGGGCGAGGGCCTTGATCGCCTGGCCGTGTTCGCTGATCGTCGGCATCGGCCGGTGCATCGCTCGGTCGGTGCGCAGAATATTCGCCAGAATCGCGGCGTCACCCGGATCGGACTTGCCGCCGGCCTGTCCGTGGCGTTCGCGGTAGCGGGCAACCGCACGGGGGTTGATCGGGTATACGGTGAATCCTGCTTCCACCAGGGCCACGACGAGTAGATTCTTGTCGGTTTCGATCGCGATAGGGGTGGTGCCGGGTGCGCCTCCGCTCTCGGCGATTACCTCCAGCAGCGCGGTCAGTCCCGCTGTGCCGGTGTCGATGCGCTTCCGGGCGACGACGGTGCCGTTCTCGTCGACGAGGGCGACATCGTGATGTGCTTCGGCCCAATCGATCCCGCAGTTGATGCTCATGTACAACCTCCTGTCCAGCGGCGTATTCTGCTGTGAGCTCGGGGGGTTGTGCGGCGACCTGATATGTACGCCGGTTTGTCAAGGACGCAGGGCGAGGCGGCGTCCAGGACCGTCGCCGTGGGCGCCGCCTCTGTGAGTCCGGTCGATCTGGGTGGTGGCGAGCGTGTCGGTTTCGACGCGTGGTCAACTCTGATATTCGCGGGTTGGGTACCGCAGGACGGTTGTTCGGCTGGAGTGGATCGCTCGTCTAATGTCGAGCGTGATCCCAACGTACAGTTGAGGATTGCTCAATAGGTCGCTCGCGGATCACTCCCAGGCGCTGCCGTCACCACCGGATGATTCGTCCGGACGTTGTGGGGGTTCCCGTTCCGGTCCTTGCTTCACCGGTCGTCGGCGACAAAGGGGCAAAGGTGGAGTCCCCGCAGCGCAGCGAGGAGAACCGACCTTGCCGCCCGACGAGGTGACGACCACACTCGCAACCGAGGATGCGGAACCGGAACCCGGCTTTCAGGTATCCAGCACGGCCAGTGACCAGCACCAGCCGGCGAGTTCGCGGGCGATCGCGGTGTTCGCCAGTGCGGGGCGTTTGTTACGGGCGTCGAACCCGGCCCAGCGGGCGTGCAGGCGCTGGTTTGCTTGCTGTCCCCGGGCCCGGGCCGCGGGACTGGCCTGCTCCCAGCGGCGCCGCAGCTCCGCCCCGGGGCGATACCGGGGTCGGTGGTGCCAGGCGGCCTCGATCAGCAGTCGTCGGGCGTGGCCGTTGCCGGTCTTGGTGATCGACCCCTGCGAGCGTGTCGCGCCGGAGGAGTGTTCGGTGGGCACCAGCCCGAGGTAGGCGCCGATTGAGCGTCCGGTCAGGCGCTGCCAGTCGCCGATCTCCACGGCCAGCCCGAACGCGGTCAGCGTCGAGACCCCGCGCAGGCAGCCGAGCCGAGTCACGACCGGGGTGTAGTCGCTGTCGGTGGCCATCGCCGCGATCGCCACATCCAGTCGATCTCGCCGGTCCACCGCCGCGAGCAGGGTGTCGTAGGCGGTCTCGTACGCCAGCTGCAGACCGGGTGCGTCGAAGTGCTGGGTGCGCAGCCAGGTGTCGTGCACCTTCGTCCACGCGTGGCCGCCGTAGTAGACGATCCCCTGCCGCAGACGTAGTTTCGAAACCCGATGCCGGGCCGACATCAGATCCCCACGACAGTCCTCGCGGGCACGCACCAGATCGCGGGCCGCCTCCTGCTCGACGCTGGGCACCGCCACCTCGACGATTTGACCGAGGTGCAGCAGACGAGCCAGATGCCGCGCGTCGCGCGCGTCGGTTTTGATCCGATCTCCGGGCGGGCGCTGCAGCTTCGACGGTGCCGCGACCAGGCACTCGATGCCCGCCGCGGTCAGTGATCTGGCCAGCCCGAAGCCGGTCGGCCCGGCCTCGTAGGTTACCGCCACCGGCGTCGGTAGGGACCTGCTCCAGCCCACGATTACACGGTGATCCGGTGTCAATCTTCGCTCGAACAGCTCACCGGTTCGCCCGTCGAGGCCGCAGGCGACCACCGATCGTGCGTGCACATCCAATCCAATGCTCGTACGCTGATTCATCGCTGGGGCCTCCCACATCTTGTGGCTCTACCGGCCAGGACCCGTTTCCTGTCGGCAACCCACGTTCACATGTGCGTGGGGCCTCAGCCCAGCCCCTCATATCGTCTAATGGAAGCGCTCTTCGGCGCGGCATCTCACAAGCCGATCACGTGCCCCAGCGACTGGCAGGGTCACCGTCTACCTTCAGACCTCTCACACAGTCGGTTGCCATCACAGCAGTGATCACCTTCCAGCAGCTCACTGCTCAGACTGCGCCTGGATCGGTAATATCTCAGGGACCTCCCGCCAGTCGCATTGTGCGTGTCGGATCGTTGGTCCGACTCACCCATTATGTGATGTCGCCGACGTACGTGCGGTTCGGTGCGTCGGCGGTGAAGTCCCGCTCGAGCAGGTCGGGCACCTTGTGTTCGGTGGGTTCGGGGACGGTGGTCGTGACGCGTCGTCGGCGTCGGTAGCCGACGATGTCGTTCTCGCGCATCACCCGGGCGACGCGCTTGCGGTTGACCTTGTCGTCCGCAGCAACACCGTCGTTGAGTTCGGCAGTGATCCTCGGTGCTCCGTAGGTGTTGTCCTCGGTGTGGATCACCCGGATTCGTTCGGCCAGCCGCGCGTCGTCCTCAGCGCGAGCGGCCCTTGGGGGCTCTGCGGATTTCCAGGCGTAGTAGGACGAGCGCTCGATCTCGACGAGCTCGCATAACCGCTTCACCTGCTAGGTGTCGGAGTGGTCGGCGACGAAGCGGAAGCGGTTCACCATTTCGTCTCCCCGGCGAAATACTTGGCCGCCTGGCGGAGGATCTCACGCTCGGTGGTGAGCTTGGTTGTCTCCGCTCGTAGGGCAGCGTTCTCGGCTTCGAGGCGGGCGAGTTTCTGCTCGACGGTCTCCGGTGCGTCACCCGCAACGGGCCGCTGGCCGTGCGGCCGTGACGGGGTATGCACCCGGATGCCGTCGACGTGGGTTTTGGTGCCGGTCCCGTATTGATCGATCCAGCCCGTCAGGGTGCCGCGCACGACCCCGAGATCAGCAGCGATACCTCGAATCGTCGCACCCGGCGTGGACTCGTACAACTCGACCGCCTGGCGCCGAAACTCCTCCGAGTAGTTCTTTCGTGACATGACTGAAGATCATCTCGCTTCCCCAGCAGATGCTGGATTCAGCGTGTCCAAGAACCGGGGTCAAGGCCCTAATGACTGCCATCGGCGGGCATCCGCGCAAACTGTTCGGCGATGGACGCCGCGCAGTGCTCGAAGAGACCGATCGCCTACTCAAATCCGTTCCTGGAGTCGATTGGGGCCCTGCGGGACAACTGATTACGTCAGCGCGCAGGATCTTCGTCATCGGCAACGGTCGCAGTGGACTGACCATCCAAATGGCCGCAATGCGTTTGATGCACCTCGGTCTACGCGTCCATATGGCCGGTGAGGTCACCGCACCTGCCCTCGGTGAGGGCGATTTGCTGATTGCGGTGTCGGGGTCAGGCACCACCGAGTCAGTGATAGCAGCAGCGCGAACCGCGAAGAAGGTTGGGGCCACTGTACTTGCGGTTACAACAGCCCCGAACTCAGCGCTTTCGCAGCAGTCGGACGCGGGAAGCCTGTTCGAAAAGTCCGTTCTGCTCGCTTTCGATGCACTGTTCCAATCGCTTTGGAGCAACGACGATCAGTCCGCCGAGAAGCTGTGGAAGCGCCACGCCAACATCTGCTGACCCACTCCCCCTTAAACCGAAACGAACAACAGGAGAAACGAATGACGAAGTTACAGGTTGCCGTCGATCTACTCACCACCTCCGATGCCCTGGCACTGACGAATAAGGTGGCCCCGTACGTCGACATCATCGAGCTCGGCACTCCGCTGATCAAGAACGCCGGTCTCAGCGTCGTAAGTGCGATCAAGGCGGCACACCCGACCAAAGAGGTCTTCGCTGACCTCAAGACCGCTGACGCTGGCTTCCTTGAAGCCGACCTGGCATTCGCGGCTGGCGCTGACCTGGTAACCGTACTTGGCAGCGCCGGTGATGCGACCATCAAAGGTGCTGTTGAAGCTGGACGGAAGCACGGCAAGAAGGTTGTCGCTGACCTGATCGGCGTCGAACACCGTGTCGAGAGAGCACGTGAAGTGACCAAACTCGGAGTTGTCTTCGTAGAAATCCATGCAGGCCTCGACGAGCAGGCCCAGCCCGGATATTCCATCGACAAGCTCCTTGATGACGGGAAGATCGCCGGTGTCCCCTTCTCAGTTGCCGGCGGCGTGAAGGTCGACACCATCGCCGCAGTCCGAGGCGCTGGCGCCGACGTTGCTGTAGCTGGCGGGGCAATCTACAGCGCCGAGGACCCACGCAGCCGCCGCGAAAGCCTTGAAGGACGCGCTGACAAGCAATTTGAACGCTGCACCGGTATTGAGAGAATTGGGCGAAGCTTTCAACGCAGGCGACTGGACGAAACTGCGGCAGATGGTCAGCGATGACGTCGTGGTTGTCGACATTGCTTCGGGCAGCGAAATCTCGAGGGGTGCCGATTCATTCGTGCGTGGTGACCAGAACTGGCGCAACGCGTTCTCGGATTTCGCAGTCGAGATCGTGTCGGTAGTGGGGGATTTCACACATGCGGCAGGAGACTTCATTCTGCGCGGCATTCACTCTGGCCCAATGCCTACTCCATGGGGCGACGTTGCAGCCACGGGTCGGCGAGTCGAACTACCTTTCGCCATGTTTTGCGAGGTCAAAGGCGGCAAAATCACTATGATTCGGAACCATTACAACCCCACACTGGCTATGTCCCAGATCGGCGTCGAACGCAACAAATTCTGAGTGCAGAGCTGGGGACGTCATGCAGACGCTGTCGAGGCGTCTGCATGACGCAATGCCGCGGTGGAGGCCATAAAACCTGACAGGCAGGGTCTGGTGGTAGGAGTCGTCCGGACACAGGATTGTCGTAGAAAGCCGCGTCCGGCGGCGACCAAGAAAGGGTATCGCAAATGGATTCGACCTCCCTTGGGCAGGTTTCACAGGACGGTGCGACTGACGTCGACGCCGTTGTCATCGGCGCTGGTATCGGAGGACTGTATGCCGCTCGCAAACTTGCCGCCGACGGTCTGAGTGTCCTCGGCTTCGATTCTGCCGCCGATGTCGGCGGGGTGTGGCGGCACAACGGGTATCCGGGAGCACGAGTCGATATCGAGGCGTACTACTACAGCTTCTTCGATCCTGAAATCTACCCCAAGTGGCAGTGGTCGATGCGGTACCCACCGCAGCCAGAGCTGTTGGCATACCTGCAGCACTACGCAGACCATTACGGTCTTCGGCAGTTCTTCCGCTTCTCGACTCGCGTGCAGGCAATGCAGTGGGAGCCGCAGACCAACCGTTGGCAGGTGCGCACCGACACAGGCGAGACCGTGTATGCGCGCCATGTCGTGATGGCGACCGGCCAGCTGTCGAAGTCGCGTCAGCTGCCGTTCGCTGGGGTCGAGGATTTCCAGGGTCAGTGGCTTGAGACCTCTCATTGGCCCGACGAGCCGGTGGATCTGACGGGCAAGCGCGTCGCGGTAATCGGAACGGGATCATCCGGTGCGCAGGTAATTGCGGCGATCGCGGGTCAGGTCGAAAGCTTGCACGTGTTTCAGCGCACCCCGAACTATGTGGTCCCCTCCCAGAATTCTCCGATGGATCAGGATCGGTATCGCGAGCTCAGCGAGAATCTCGGCGAGCTGTGGGATCGGGTGATGGAGACCGGGGTCGCGTATCTGGCTCCCACCACCGAGGTGTCGGCCTCGGCAATGACTGCGGAACAGCAGCTGCAGCGTCTCGAAGACCAATGGGCTTTCGGTGGATTGTCGATGACGTTCGCGTTCCCGGACCAGAAAACCGATTGGGAGACCAACGACCTGGTCTCGAACTTCGTACGGCGAAAGATTCGGGACGCCATCGACGATCCGGCGTTGGCCGATAAACTCGAGCCGCGTGACTACCCGATCGGCACGCGTCGCCTGGTGGTCTGCAATGGCTACTATGAGGCGTTCAATCAGGACAATGTTCATCTGGTGGATCTACGTACCGATTCCATCGAGCGGGTGACTGCGACCGGGATCGAGACCAGCGCAGGATTCCATGAGGTCGATGTCATCATCTCCGCGCTCGGGTTCGATGCATTCACCGGCGCACTGGATTCGATCGATATCCGTAATGCGGAAGGGCAGAAGCCAACTGACGGCTGGGAGAGTGGACCGCACGCCTACCTTGGGTTGATGGTGCACGGATTCCCGAACATGTACGTCCTCACCGGTCCGGGATCGCCGTCGGTATTGGTGAATTTCAACGTGCACAACGTTTTTCATGTCGACTACGTGGCGGACCTCATCACCTTCATGGATGAGCATGGTCACGGCTCCGTGGAGGCAACGCGCGAAGCCCAGGATGAATGGCACACCCAGACGCAGGACGCCGCTGACGGGCTGCTGCGTAAACAGGTGAAGAACTACATGGTGCACGTCAACGATGACGGCTCGCGGGTGTTCATTCCCTATTCCGGCGGGTGGTCGAAGTATGTCGATATCGTCACCCGCATCGCCGAGGAAGGCTATTCCGGTTTCACTTTCACCGGACAGCGAGAGCTCGATTCCACAACCGCAAACCGGGCCGCCGCAGCATTGTCTTCATAAATAGCGTCCCGCTGTCACATGCTCACAGGTGTTGCGTGGGTCGGACTTTCAACGTCCACTTCAGCGCACCTGTGAGCATTGGCGTGTGGTCAGTTTGCCGCTCAGCAGCTGCGAAACTCCGGGTCGGAAACGTTGTGTTGGGTGGCGTATCGATCTCTTTGACCCACCGGCTCGAACGAGTTGATTCGAACGGTAGCCGCAACCGGCGCCAACGATGCCGTGCCCAGGTCGGTGCGCCAGCCAGCGTTCGAGGCGATCGCGTTGGCCGACGGCATTGCGCACGCCTGAGGTCCGGCAGCCACGTTCTACGCGGCACTCCCGGCGGCCAACATGAGGGTATTCACAGTTTCGCCGCGTTATGAAGCTTCGTTATGCCCTTGTGAGTCAACGACAATCGTGTGCTCGGCGGCGGGTTCCGCCGAGAGCCGGTCTGTTACTCGCTTACCCGCATTCCACAAGAAACAACTCGCTGGCTGATCGGGATCCACGATCGCAACAGTTCAGGACGACCGTGGATCCCGTATGTGACTGCCCGACCGTTACAGCACTCCGTTGATCGCGTCCACGCGGTCCTTGGCGTCACCGAAGAGCATCTGGGTGTTTTCGCGGAAGAACAGCGGGTTCTGAACGCCGGCGTACCCCGAGGCCATGGAGCGCTTGAAGACGATGACGTTGTCGGCGTTCCACACGGTCAGCACCGGCATGCCGGCGATCGGGCTGCTGGGGTCCTCCGAGGCCGCCGGGTTGACGGTGTCGTTGGCGCCGATGACGAGCACCACCGACGTGTCGTCGAAGTCGTCGTTGATCTCGTCCATCTCGAGCACGATGTCGTAGGGCACCTTGGCTTCTGCGAGCAGCACGTTCATGTGCCCAGGCAGGCGGCCGGCGACGGGGTGGATGCCGAACTGGACGTTGACGCCACGCTCGCGCAGCTTGCGGGTGAGGTCGGCGACGCCGTACTGCGCCTGCGCGACGGCCATGCCGTAGCCGGGGGTGATGATCACCGAACTGGCGGAAGTGAGTAGTTCGGCGGCGCCCTCGGCGGTGATTTCACGGTGCTCACCGTAATCCTTGTCCTCGGCGGGCCCGGCTTCGATTCCGAAACCACCCGCGATCACCGAGATGAACGACCGGTTCATCGCCTTGCACATAATGAAGGACAGGTATGCACCGGAGGAGCCGACGAGCGCGCCGGTCACGATCAGCAGGTCGTTGGACAGCAGGAAGCCCGACGCCGCCGCAGCCCAGCCCGAGTAGCTGTTGAGCATCGACACCACGACGGGCATGTCGCCGCCGCCGATGGAGGCGACCAGGTGCCAGCCGAGCAGCAGCGCCAGCACCGTCACGGCGATCAGGAGCCTCAGCTGCGGCGAGATTACGAACCACACGGTCAGGCCGACGAACAGCGCCAGCGCCCCGACATTGAGGATGTTCTTGCCCGGCAGCATCAACGGCGTCGACTTGATCCGCGCCGAGAGCTTGAGGTTCGCCACGATGGACCCGGTGAACGTGACGGCGCCGATGAACACGCCGATGAACACCTCGGCGGAGTGAATGCCGAGCAGGTTCTGGCCATCGAGCACGGCAGCCTCGGAACCGGCGAGATCACCTTCGACGTGCAGATAGCCGTTCCAACCCACCAGTACCGCAGCCAGGCCGACAAACGAGTGCAGCAGTGCAATCAACTCGGGCATGCCGGTCATCGCAACGACGCGGGCCCGCCACAGGCCGATCGCCGCGCCGATCGCCATCGCGACGATCAGCAGCCCGAGGCCCCACGGCTCGATGTGCCGCGACACCGCGAATGCGATGGTGGCGACCAGCGCGACCGCCATGCCGACCATGCCGAAGGTATTGCCCGACCGCGACGTTTCGTGTTTGGACAATCCGGCCAGGGCCAGGATGAACAGCAGGGCCGCGACGACGTAGGCCGCGGTGGCAGTTGTCTCCAGGGTGAACATGGGTTAGCTCCTTGAGAACATTGCGAGCATGCGGCGCGTCACCGCGAAGCCGCCGAAGACGTTGATGCTGGCGAGCAGGATCGCGACGGCGGCCAGCGACGTGACCAACACATCCCCGTGCCCGATCTGTACCATCGCCCCGACGACGATGATCCCCGAGATCGCGTTGGTCACCGACATCAACGGCGTGTGCAGGGCGTGGTGTACGTGCCCGATGACGTAGTAGCCGATCACGATTGCCAGCGCGAACACCGTGAGGTGCACCTGCAGCGCGGCAGGGGACAATGCGATCAGCAGGAACAGCACCGCGGCGGCGGCGAACGTGATGCCTCGCCGGCGGCCCGCCGTCATAGGTTCCTTGACGGGCTTCGCCCGGACCGGCGCGGCCGCAGCTGCCGCCGGGGTTGTGGACACCTGCACCGGGGGTGGCGGCCAGGTGATCTCGCCGTCGTGCACGACGGTCACCGACCGCTGCACCACGTCGTCGAAGTTCAGCGTCAGCTGCCCGTCCTTCTCTGGGGTGAGCAGCTTGAGGAGGTTGACCAGGTTGGTGCCGTACAGCTGGGAAGCCGTCGCCGGCAGTCGACCGGCGAGATCGGTGTAGCCGATGATCGTCACGCCGTTGTCGGTGACGGTGGCCTGGTCTCTGACGGTGCCCTCGACGTTGCCGCCGTTGGCTGCGGCCATGTCCACGATGACGCTGCCCGGTTTCATGCAGGCGACCATCTCGGCGGTGATGATGCGGGGGGCCGGTCGGCCGGGGATCAGTGCGGTGGTGATGATGATGTCGACGTCGCCGGCCTGTTCGGCGTACAGCGCGGCCTCGCGGGCCTTGTAGTCGTCGCCCATTTCTTTGGCGTAGCCGGTTGCCGAAACGTCCGCTGCCGCGGGGTCGACGTAGAGGTACTCCCCGCCGAGGGACTTGACCTGGTCGGCGACTTCGGGGCGCGGGTCGGTGGCCCGCACGATGGCGCCCATACTTCCCGCCGCGCCGATCGCGGCCAGGCCTGCCACGCCCGCGCCGACGACCAGGACCTTGGCCGGGGGCACCTTGCCTGCCGCGGTCACCTGCCCGGTGAAGAATCGGCCGAAGGCATGCGCGGATTCGACGACGGCCCGGTATCCGGCGATGTTCGCCATCGACGACAGCACATCCAGCGACTGCGCCCGGGAAATGCGAGGGACTGCGTCCATGGCGAGCACCGTGATCGGGCGGGATGACAGCTTTTCGACCAACTCGGGATTCAGCGACGGTGAAATCAGGCTGACCAGGGTGGCGTGGTCCCTCAGCGCGGCGATCTCGGCATCGTTCGGTGCGTTGACTTTCAGGACGACATCGGAGCCCCATGGGTCCCCGATCTCGGCGCCTGCCTCGATGTACGCGGCGTCGGAGAAGCTGGAGTCCTCGCCCGCGCCGGATTCGACGACGACGGAGTAGCCCAATGCGAGCAGTTGGACAACGGTCTGCGGTGTGGCGGCGACACGCGTCTCATTCGCCTGAGACTCGCGCGGAATTCCGATGGTCGTCGTCAAAGCCCGACACCGCCCGGGATCGCGATGCGCTTCCCGATCATCATTCCCGCTCCCCGGTCGCGGCATCGGCAGAGGCGGGTTCGATCGACTCCTTGTTGTAGTCAACCGAGTTCCAGACTTTGGGGCGCATGGTGATCAGTACCGCGTCCTCGGTGTAGTTCGCATCGAGGTAGGCATCCATCTCGTCCTCGGACACATAACGTTTGACGATGGGAATCACGCCCTCTCGGGTGACACCCTCGCGGATGGAAGCAGGACCGCCGACGGACACGAACTGATAGGGCCAGATGTCGTGGTGGACTGTGAGGGAGAATCGACCGGCCGCTCGGATGAACCGTTCTTTCATCGATCCGAGTTCGGTCCAAATTTCGAGATCGCCGGTTTCGTCGAGGCGGTACCAGATCGGGACGGTCAGTGGTGGCTTGTCCGCCCGCTCAACGGCGATGACGGCGACGTGGCTACGGCCCAGGAACTCGATTCGTTCGGCCACTGTCATCTTGAGATCGGTCATGGTCGCGCGTTCCTATTCGAAGATGTGAGGCGCCGACGGGGATGCAACACTGCGAACCCCGTCGGCGCCGATTGGATTCAACTGTGGGGCGACGGCGAGAACTCGACGATGGCCTACATATCGGTGCATACATGCGCTGGACGCACGTACCGATGTGCGCTCCACGAAACGTGGGGACTGAGTCGATCAGATCGGCGGAAGTCCTGCGAATCGCATGAGGTTGGAACTCGACAAATCTTCGCACCCAGTCAACAATCGGTCTAGCAACATATTCCGCCCTGTAGCGTTCGGAAAATTCGACTGGTCAGGGCAGTCCAATATAGGTGGCTCGTGAAGACGAGTGCATCTCTGATCGCACACGTCCGCGTGGACCTTCGATCCATGTTGCCCTCGGGCGGAATGCGACAATTCCGACGGTGACAAGGCGTCAGGTCCATCCGGTCAAACAATTGCATTACGTCTAGTGTGCCCGCGCGCTCAGGGCAGGAGAATTTCGTCATGATCCCCATCACGCCGTCTCATGAGGGCGGCCCCAGTGCAGGCCCTTCTACTGCGCCGGACCAGACGGAGCTGCTGCCGTTCTATCGCGAAGAGCTTTTCGACGAACCGTACCCGCACTTCCGCCGGCTCCGAGACGAACATCCCGTCCTCCATCTCGAGGACGGCACGTATGTGGTGTCGCGATACGATGACGTCTCCGCACTGCTGAAACACACGAAGAGTTCTGTGCAGCAACTGGATTTCGGATCCTTCGAGATTTTCCACTCGACCGTGATCGGCATGGATGCACCTACACACACCGGTCACAGGAGGCTCGTCAACAATCTGTTCACGCCCAAATCGGTGCGCAGTTGGATGGCCACCACGGCCTCATTCGTCGAGCGCGCGCTGTCCGAGGCAGAGGCGACGCGGCAGATCGAGGTGGTGCGCGAACTGTGTCTCGTTCCAACGCACGCAACGATGTGCGCCATGCTGGGGATGACCGACGAGCATGCCGATGAGGTCCGTCATCACACATACGAATTCGCTCGGGGATTCGGCATCGTCGCGACCGAAGACGATCTGAGGGCCGGGGCCGAGGGCAGTGCGTGGCTGGAAAAATACTGTGTCGAAGAGATAGAGAAGGCTAGCCGTGAGCCCCGACCGGGTGTCATCGCCGCCTATCTCGAGGCCGAAGAGCGCGGTGAGATGACCAGGCGGGAAACAACGGCCAGCATCATGCTCTTCCTGGCGACCGGCCACTTCTCGACGGTCACGCTCGCTGCACATGGCTTAGAACGATTGGCCTCGGACCCCGAGCTTTTCGCTGCGTTCCGTGACGATCCCGCGGTTCGACCCAAATTCATCAACGAACTGCTCCGGTTCATCGCTCCAGAGACCGGGGTTACGCGCATGACACTCGAAGAAGTGGAGTTGGCCGGGACCGTTATACCCGCCGGCTCGACGGTCTACGTGCTCCTCGCATCGGCCAACCGCGACGAGCGCGTCTTCGCAGACCCCGACCGCTTCGACCACACCCGCGATACCCAGCGTCAGCACCTTTCTTTTGCCGCTGGACTGCATTCGTGCATGGGGCAGGTCCTGGCACGCCAATCGACCGACACGATTCTGACGGCAGTGACGCAACGATGCTCCCACATCGAGCTCGCTGGCGAGCCCGAGTACAACAGCATTCAGCATGCGCGGCAATGGAAGACGCTGAACCTGCATCTGACCTTCTGAAAACCACTGTCAGGCATCGATGGAAGCCTCCCGGCGCACCGCGCCGGGAGGGTTCCATCGGCTCTCGCCAGCCACGTCAGTGGCCTCGTACCACCCAATCGTCGTAGGTGACGATCTCGTCGCCGATCCTGGTGGTCTCACCGTGACCGGTGTAAACAACGGTGTCTTCGGGCAAAGTGCCAAGTCGTTTACGAATCGAGTCGAGGATGGTCGGGAAGTCGGAGAACGAGCGACCGGTGGCTTCGGGTCCACCCTGGAAGAGAGTGTCTCCGGAGAAGACGGCGCCGAGTTCGGGGGCGAACCAACACACCGAGCCGGGCGAATGCCCGGGTGTATGCAGGCCGACCAGTTCGATTGAGCCGGCGCGTACTGTCACGCCGTCTTCGACGGAGTTGAATTCTTCACCGGGGTACGTCATTTGCCACAACATGTGATCGGCGGGGTGCAGCAGAACCGGGGCGTCGAGGGCACGGCCGAGCTCAGGGGCGACGGTGACGTGGTCGTTGTGGCCGTGGGTGCAGATCACGGCGACGACGTTGCGCCCCGCTACGGCATCGATGATGGGTTGCGCAGTGTGGGCGGCGTCGAACACCACGACATCGGAGTCGTCACCGACGACCCAGATGTTGTTGTCGACGTCCCAGGAGCCGCCGTCGATCTCGAACTTTCCGGATGTCACGACTCTCGTCACATGGCTGGTGCTCACAAGATCACCACCGAACGCAGGATCTCACCGGCGTGCATCTTGTGGAAGGCAGTCTCGATGTCGTCGAGGCCGATACGTTCGGAGACGAATTTCTCGAGCGGCAATCTCCCTTGCAGGTACATGCCGATCAGGGTGGGGAAGTCGCGCTCCGGTAGGCAGTCGCCGTACCAGCTGGACTTGAGCGAGCCACCGCGTGAGAAGAAGTCCACCAGCGGCATCTCCAGCGTCATCGTCGGGGTGGGCTCCCCGACCAGGAGGACGGTGCCAGCCAAGTCGCGCGCGTAGAACGCCTGCTTCCAGGTCTCGGGGCGGCCAACGGCATCGATGACGACGTCGGTACCGAAGCCGCCGGTCAGTTCTTGAATCGAGGACACGACATCTGTATCTGCCGCATTTACCCTTTGTGTAGCACCGAATTCTCGGGCCTGAGCCAATTTCTTGTCATCGAGGTCCACGGCGATGATGGTTGGCACCTACAAGCGCAGCGCCGGCGATAGCGGCATCACCGACCCCGCCGCAGCCGATGACGGCGACGGTGTCGTCACGATTGATTGCACCGGTGTTGATGGCCGCGCCAATGCCTGCCATCAGCCCACACCCGAGCAGTCCGGCCACCGCCGGGTCGGCTCGAGGATCGACCTTGGTGCACTGACCTTCATGGACGAGAGTCTTTTCAACGAACGCGCCGATGCCCAGGGCCGGGGACAGCTCGGTCCCGTCGGTCAGAGTCATCTTCTGGGTGGCGTTGTGAGTGTCGGAACACAGGTGGGAGCGACCGCGCTTGCAGGCGCGACATTGCCCGCACACCGCACGCCAGTTCAGGACCACCAAATCACCGGGCTCGACGTTGACGACACCGCCGCCGATCGCCTCGACTGTACCCGACGCCTCGTGGCCCAGCAGGAACGGATAGTCATCGTTGATGCCGCCGTCCCGATACGTTAGGTCTGTGTGGCACACCCCGCAGGCGATGACCTTCACTACCACCTCGTTCGGCCCAGGATCCGGAATCACGATGTCGGCGACCTCGACCGGGGCACCCTGAGAACGAGAAATTACACCTCGCACTGTCTGGCGCATTGACGAAAGTCTCCACATTCTTTTGATTGCGTCGAGTTTTGACGCCGCCTTGCTGGTGCGTATACGACCTCGTCGAGGTCAGAAAAGCGTGTACACCTTCAGCACCGTTGCATGAAGTTCCCACACACCGCTCCAACCCTTCGGGAAGATGGCGCTGTCACCGGATGCGAGTTCGAGAGGTTGGCCACCATCCTGGGTCACCGTCATTCGGCCGGAGAAGATCGTGAATGACTCGTTGGTCTCGAACGTCCAGTGTGACAGGCCAGGGGCACATTTCCAGATACCGACTTCGAGTATTCCGTCTCCGGACCACAGCTTCTTGCCCTCGGTGGCCATTGGTGCCCCTGTTGCTTCGGGCAGCGGACCCCAGTCGTCCAATGTCACCGAGTTGGGTTCGGGGATGACGGCCGCGCTCAACGGCAATGTGTCTGACATGATTGCGTTTCTCCTTCTATCACGTGTAGGGGGTGGTTGGCCCGTGGCCTCATACTTCGGCGGCTGCGAAAGTCTCGTTGGCCCAGCTGGTTGCTATGTCGCAGGGATCGAGTCCGCTGTCGGCGTCGTGGCGCCCGGTCTCGCCGATCTGCGTCGCCCCTAGGGCATGTCTCCCAATAGTTTGAGCCATTCGACGATGCCGGCGAGGAGGAATCCAGCCCGGTAAGTCAGGGCAAGCTTGTCATACCGGGTTGCCACCGCTCGCCACTGTTTTGCCTTGTTGAAGGCCCTTTCCACCACGTTGCGGCCCTTGTACGAC
>NZ_JBFUGT010000092.1:0-24009 GCF_056402775.1 Rhodococcus sp. P3_B8 | reverse complement strand
GGCATCACCACGGTCACCGTCGACTACCCGCCCGTGAACGCCATCCCGTCCCGGGGCTGGTTCGAGTTGGCCGACGCCGTACTCGACGCGGGCCGGAATCCGGACACCCACGTGGTGATCCTGCGAGCGGAGGGACGCGGGTTCAACGCCGGCGTCGACATCAAGGAAATGCAGGCCACCGACGGTTACGGCGCGCTGGTCGACGCCAACCGGGGCTGCGCGGCCGCGTTCGCCGCCGTCTACGACTGCGCCGTGCCCGTGGTGGTCGCGGTCAACGGATTCTGCGTCGGCGGCGGCATCGGCCTGGTCGGGAACGCCGACGTGATCGTCGCGTCCGACGACGCCGTCTTCGGACTACCCGAGGTCGACCGCGGCGCACTCGGCGCCGCCACCCACCTCGCCCGGCTCGTCCCCCAGCACATGATGCGCACGCTGTACTACACGGCGCAGAACGTCACCGCCCAGCAACTCCAGCACTTCGGGTCGGTGTACGAGGTGGTGCCGCGCGAGAAACTCGACGACACCGCCCGCGGCATCGCCGCCACGATCGCGGCCAAGGACACCCGGGTCATCCGCTGCGCCAAGGAAGCCATCAACGGCATCGACCCCGTCGACGTGAAGACCAGTTACCGCCTCGAGCAGGGCTACACCTTCGAACTCAACCTGGCCGGCGTCTCCGACGAGCACCGCGACGAGTTCGTCGAAACCGGCAAGCCCCGCTCGAACTCGAACACCAGGAAAGGCTGACATCGATGGCGAGCAAACGCGACAAGAGGATCTCGCTCGACGACGCGATCGGGCAACTGCGCAGCGGAATGACCATCGGCATCGGCGGCTGGGGTTCGCGCCGCAAACCGATGGCACTGATCCGGGCGCTGCTGCGCTCGGACGTCACCGACCTCACCGTCGTCACCTACGGCGGCCCCGACCTGGGGTTGCTGTGCTCGGCGGGCAAAGTCAGGAAGGCGTACTACGGTTTCGTGTCCCTCGATTCGGCCCCGTTCTACGACCCATGGTTCGCGAAGGCGCGGACCGCGGGTGCGATCGAGGTCCGCGAAATGGACGAGGGCATGGTCAAGTGCGGCCTCGAGGCCGCCGCCGCCCGGCTGCCGTTCCTGCCGATCCGCGCCGGGCTCGGCTCCGACGTCCGCAGTTTCTGGGGCGAGGAACTGCGCACCGTCACCTCCCCCTACCCCGACGCGTCCGGCACGCCGGAGACGCTGATCGCGATGCCCGCCCTGAATCTCGATGCGGCCCTGGTTCATCTGAACCTCGGCGACCAGCACGGCAACGCCGCCTACACCGGAGTCGACCCCTACTTCGACGACCTGTACTGCGCGGCCGCCGAGAAGCGATTCGTCTCCGTCGAACGGGTGGTGGAAACCGAGGAACTGGTGAAAACCGTTCCACTGCAGAACCTCATCCTCAACCGCATGATGGTCGACGGCGTAATCGAGGCCCCGAACGGCGCCCACTTCACCCTCGCCGGCGACAGCTACGGCCGCGACGAGAAATTCCAGCGCCACTACGCCGAATCGGCGAAGACCCCGAAGGCGTGGCAGCAGTTCGTCGACACCTACCTGTCCGGCAGCGAGGACCACTACCAGGCCGCCGTGAAAAAATTTGCAGAGGAGCAGCAGGCATGAGCGAGACGATCACCGACGTCACCCGCGCGGAGTACTGCGCGATCGCGTGCGCCGACATCTTCTCCGGGGCAGGCGAGATCATGGCCAGCCCGATGGCCACCCTGCCCCTGATCGGCGCCCGCCTCGCGCGACTGACCACCGAACCCGACCTGCTGATCACCGACGGCGAGGCCCTGATCTTCGCCGACACCCCCGCCGTCGGCGCGAAGGCCCCCATCGAGGGCTGGATGCCGTTCCGGAAGGTCTTCGACGTCGTCGCCTCCGGCCGCCGGCACGTGGTGATGGGCGCCAACCAGATCGACCGGCACGGCAACCAGAACCTGTCGGCGTTCGGTCCGCTGCAGCAGCCGACACGGCAGATGTTCGGCGTCCGCGGCGCCCCCGGCAACACGATCAACCACCCCACCAGCTACTGGGTGGGCAAACACACCCCGCGGGTGTTCTGCGACAAGGTCGACATCGTCTCGGGCGTCGGCTACGACCAGATCGACCCGGAAAACCCCGCCTACCGCTTCCACCACCTGCACCGGGTGGTGAGCAACCTCGGGGTGTTCGACTTCGGCGGACCCGACCACACCTTCCGGGCACTGTCGCTGCACCCCGGCGTCACCGCCGACCAGGTCACCGAGAACACCTCGTTCGAGGTGGCAGGACTCGCCGACGCCGGCACCACCCGCGCACCCACCGACGAAGAACTACGGCTGATCCGCGAGGTCCTCGACCCCCGCAACCTGCGCGACCGGGAGGTGTCGGCATGAGCACCCTCCGCACCGCGCTGACCGAGCTGGTCGGCGTGCAACACCCGGTGGTCCAGACCGGGATGGGCTGGGTGGCCGGACCGCGACTCGTCGCCGGCACCGCCAACGCCGGCGGCCTCGGCATCCTGGCATCGGCGACGATGACCTACACCGAACTCGAATCGGCGATCACGAAGACCAAGACCCTCACCGACCAACCGTTCGGGGTCAACATCCGCGCCGACGCCACCGACGCCCCGCAACGCATCGACCTGCTCATCCGGGAGAACGTGCGCGTCGCGTCGTTCGCGCTGGCACCGAAACAGGAACTGATCGCGAAGCTCAAAGCCGCCGGCGTGGTCGTCATCCCGTCGATCGGCGCCGCCAAACACGCCAAGAAGGTCGCCTCGTGGGGCGCCGACGCCGTGATCGTGCAGGGCGGCGAGGGCGGCGGGCACACCGGCCCCGTGGCCACCACCCTGCTGCTGCCCTCGGTGCTCGACGCCGTCGACATCCCCGTCGTCGCCGCCGGCGGCTTCTACGACGGACGCGGACTCGCCGCCGCCCTCGCCTACGGCGCCGCCGGCATCGCGATGGGCACCCGCTTCCTGCTCACCCAGGAATCCACCGTCCCCGACTCCGTCAAACAGCAATACCTCACCCGGGGACTGCAGGACACCACCGTCTCCCGCAAGGTCGACGGCATGCCCCACCGGGTCCTCAACACCGACCTCGTCAACAGCCTCGAACACTCCGGCAACATCCGCGGCCTGGTCGCCGCCGCCCGCAACGCATCCAAATTCAAGACCATGACCGGTATGACATGGTCGACGCTCGTCAAAGACGGCCTCGCCATGAAAAAGTCCAGCGACCGCACCTGGCAGCAGATCATCATGGCCGCCAACACCCCGATGCTGCTCAAAGCCGGGCTCGTCGACGGCAACACCCACGCCGGCGTCCTCGCCTCCGGACAGGTCGTCGGACTACTCGACGACCTACCCACCTGCAAGGACCTCATCGACGGCATCGTCGCCGACGCCATCAAACGCATCGACGCACTCGGCGCCCTCCGCACCTGACGACAGGTTGCAGCTGCCAGCCTGGGGTGCGTGCCAAACAGCCATGGCCACGCACCCCTCTGCTGTCAGCTCTCGTCGGAATGCATATCCTCGAACCGTATCGCCCGGCGATCGACTCCGCTCCGGAGTTCCGGGATGTAGGGGTACCGGGCATTCACACTACCGCGACTGTCGGTTTCAGAGCGGGGAAAGACCCGTCCCGTGTATTCAGCAACCACCTCGAACCCGAGCATCCTTTTTTCGGCTTCCGACAGGTTGTCGTACACGTCGTCATGCAGAGAGGCGACGTAGTCGTCCTGAGGTCGCATGAAGTGCATGCAATAGCCATTGAGGATGGAGAGTCGTGTCTTATCTGAACTTGATCGTCCCTGGAAATGCCACGTTCTACTCTCGAAGATGACCGCCGAGCCTGCCTTACAAACCATCGGTTCCGAGGTGAAGGACTCTAGCGACTCAGCCTTCCCGGTCTGGGGGTTTCTCCCTATGCGTGGCGAAGGCCAGTGATGGCTACCGGGCACCATCTCGGTCACACCCATACCGACTTCGAAGTCGCTCAGCGCCACCATCGCATGGAAGTAGACCGGGGAAGGCGTCGCAAAGGGGATTGGTTGTTGGTCGCTGTGGAGAACTTGGCCCCCCGACCCGCGGCGCACTACGAGACCCGTCGACTGCGCCATAAAGAAAGGAACGCCTCCGAGTATGTGTCGACCATATTCAGCCACAACAGGATTCATGGCCAGGTCGATAAATTCGCGACCTTTGTTCGGCAGTGCCAGGATCGCTTGCCATGCAGGAAGCGCACCGTGTGCGGGCCTCCCGAGCTCGCGGTCGCCGAGCGTGATCTCGTTTGCCATCCTGAATGATGCAACGCCTTGCTCGAGCTCGAGCGCGGCCTGCTCCTCGAGCCTACTTCGCGTGCGCGCCACCTCATCGGCCGAGATCAGGCTCTCGTGAACTGTGTACCCGAACTTGTCGAGTTGACGCTTGCCGAGTTCTATATCGGTAGTCGCGATCGGGTGATCCTGCACGATCTTTGCCGATGTGTCATTCATTCTTTCCCCTTAATTGTTTGCGACGAGGAACCTTGCCGGTGGCGCTAATGTTCTGCAGCAGTGCTGGATGCGTCTTGGTCTGTTGCACTTTTTCATCCGAAGCCCGTACTCGGGGACATCTTCGGCGATCACCAGGCGGGTTCAGGCCACGGACTCCACTGATTGCGGCTTGAGACCATGTCTCATCATCAAACTCGCCACCAGGCCACCGAGAGCGAGAGCAGTCGTCAAGGCATACACGGTGGTGAACCCCATTCCCGCGTAGATCGGCGAGCCCTCCACAACGGTGACGACATTGAGCGAAAGAATCGCAAACCCGATCTGTACGGCGACCGCGCTGCCGAGTGATCCGACAACGTTTACTGTGCTGGCGGTTACGGCTTGCAGCCGCACCGGCGCGGCCGCAATAACGAGATTGGGAATTGCAGCGCTGATCAATCCGCCACCGAATGCGTACACGAGGTACCCGGCTAAAATTGTGCTGAAACTCGTGTGAGCGAGAGCCAGCATCACAGATCCGACCGCCATCAACCCGAACCCGACGACGTTTGGCAGTCGTGCTCCACGCTTCTCCGCGAGATACCCAACCGTGAAGCCCATCAGCACCGACGCAATGCCACCCGGCGTCGTGATGCGGGCCATATACCCCGCTGACTCACCGAGTCCATATGTGATCCCCAGTGCCGCCGGGGTCTGCACGATGAACGACAAGAGGATGAACTGAAGAACGATGACGGCTTGGCCGGTGAACTGGGTGATCAACGTGGTGACAACGGCCCGACCGCGAAGAACTGCGAGGTCAATGAGCGGCTCGACGATCTTCGACTCGTAACGCGCCCACCCGACAAAGACGCCCAGTGTGATTACGCCGCATGCCAGAGTCTTCCATGAAGTCCAACCCCACGTTCCACCTTCACCGAGTCCGAACAGGAGGACCGCCACGCCACCTCCGAGCAGTAAGCCACCAACCCAGTCGATGCTGGTTGTGACGCGCACTGGCGACTCGGGCACGATGATAACTAGAATCCCACCTATCACGATGGGGAGGATTGCCAGCGCGAAGAACACACCACGGTAGCCGAATTGGTCGAGCAGGGCACCTGCGACTACCGGCCCAATAATGCCAGTGACACCAATACCCGCGGTGGCGAGACTGACCGCAAGTGCGAGCATCCGCTTCGGGAAAATATCCCTCATCAGCGAGTATGTGATGGGTAGGATTGCAAGGCCGATACCCTCGATCGCACGCCCGGCGAGAACAACGGCGAAGTTCGAAGCAACGGCAACGATCAAAGACCCGACCGCCATACAGGCAGTCACAATGAGCAGCCATTTCTTCTTGCCGTCCCTGTCCGCGAGCTTTCCGACCAGCGGTGCAGTGACAGCACCGGCGAGGGTGAACAGAGTGGACACCCACGCAATATTCGGCGTCGAGAAGGCCATCGCCATCTCCGGCAGTGCGGGAGTCACCAGATTGAAGGCATACGCTACTTCTTCGGAGAGAAGCACCAGAACTATCAGGACGCCGATCCAACCCGCAGTCGATTTGTGTGCGACACCGTCCGCATCGCGCGAATAGTCCTCGCCGGCAGGGGGAATCGGAGCGGCTCCCTGGCGGGCCCAGTTTTCGGGGTTAGCAGACATGCGCTACCTGCATTTCTTTAGCGGCTAGGCCGCGCGGACGTGAGTGATGTGCGTTGTCCGGGAGTCCCACGGACCATGTGACCCGTCACACATTAAGATAGAGCGAGCGATTCCGTCAACTGATCCACTACGTTGGACGCAGGAATCAAGACCCATCCACGTTGCACTGGAGGGTATTTGACACACTCCCATGGCGGCACGCCACCGGCCCACCGGAGCGAGCGAGTGAAACAAATCTTCGGCAACGCTCACGAAACCAAGCGATCGCTCAATTCTGTGACGGTGTCATCCATGACGCCCCTTTGGGGTTGTGAAGACGAGGAGACGCGAGCGTGCCCTGGTTTCCCATCGGTTCCGCATCGCCCGAGGAGTGGGTTACACCGCCGGAGCTCCCTCGAATCCCTACGCAGCGCACAATGGTCGCAGAAAAGACATTCGACAACGCTGTGTTTGAACTCGAGCGTCCCGCGCCCGTTCACAATGAGCCAGCCCTGCCGGCGGACGATCTCGCGGGATAGTACGGAGGCCACAACCAGCCCGACCTTCAGCACTCAGACGGCCACGCGGTGGGCGATGGCCGCGCTTGCGGTTCGTCCGCTCGTTGCGGCCAAAGATGGTGAGACCTTCTACCGCAACGAGCATGGCTGTCAGCGATGGTCACGGCGCTGCGACCACCCTATGAAACTCCAGCACAGGCCTGCCTACGCGGTTCCTGTTCTGGAGTTGGAGGCATCCGACAGCCGGTCGATCATCCGATACTGAACGGCTGTCCCCACAGTGTGACAGTGCTCTTGACATTCTCGGTCTCGACCTCGACTTTGACGTACGAGCGAGCCTGGGCGTAGCCGGCGCAGCCGTTGACGCCGAGAGAGACGTCGGACCAACCAACGGAACCTGCACCACCCTGGAAGTAGTGAGCGCCCCAATGGATTTCCGATCCATATGCATCCGGCATTTCGATGTCGAGGATGGCGGTGTCAACCGCCYGACCTGGCCCAAGCGTAATACCGCCGTTTGCGCCGCCGGAAGCCGGAATCGAAGCAGTTCCGGAGGCCAGTTGGCTGGGAGTCACTGAGGCTCCTGCATTGCCTGCCACCCCGGCCCCGAAGTCGACCTGACAAGCCAAGATATAACCCGGGTAGATGTAAGCAGTCTTCGCGGGATTGCCTTGAAGGTTGACAGAAGCCTTACCCGACACCCAGACGTTGCGGTGCAGTGGCGTCGAGCCCAGCGACGCTGACACGTTTGCGCTCTCGTTCGTCAAGTGAAGTGTGACTACAGTGCCGTCCGCCAGGGTCTCTGTGGCCGTGCCACCCGGCAGGGGCACGAAGGTGTCAGCGTTCGCGGCACCGACAGAGAAAAAACCCATGGTCGCGACAGCAGCGGCTCCAACCGCAGCCAACCGCGCACCGTTCTTTCGGTTAATAGTCATTGTTCCCTCTCAGGGTAGAAGCCTCGCGCACGCGAGAAAGATGAATTGGAGCAAGCGCAGAAGTCAGCCGATGCTGAACGGGGCTCCGTATAGAACAGTCTTCGAATAGTCGTTGCCCACGATCTCCATTACGGTGTATGCGCGAGCCTGAGCAAAGCCGCCGCAGTTCTGTACCTGCAGTTCGGCGTCGTGGTACTGCAGTGTGTACACCCCGTCCTTCAGGATGTCCTTAGCGGTAACAGGAACGTACTTGACTTCACCGGAGTTCAGGGGAACCGTCAAACCGACAGACGTCGCGAGGGAGTCCATTCCCAAGCTGAGCGACGGGTTGGCCGACAGACCGGTCACGTCCACCTGACAACCCACGATGTACCCGGTCGATACTCGCGAAACCCCGTGTGTGGTAGATCCGTTCGTGCCGTTATACGTACCCGCGGTATTGGGCGTTCCATTTGCGGTGGGCGCCTCGGTGACCTCCTTTATGCCCTTGACATCTGCGGTCACCGTGCCTGACACCCACGCCGTGCGGCCGGCACCATTGGCCGCCAACGACGGCGATACCAATGCACTCTCCGCCGTCCGCGTCACCGTCGCGTTCGGCCCCGTTTTCGACCCATCAGGCAGCGGAATAAGAGTGTCAGCGCTCGCTACGGCGTTGGACATCACGCTGAACGCAAGAGCAGCGGCACCGAGGCCTGCAATACGCACAATGCGGGGGAAACCCGGCTTGTGTTCGTTCGTGATCACTTGATTCTCCTTATTCGGGTTGGAAGCTGTTAACGCGGCCCATAGGCCAAGTTGAGATATGAGGTCGATCCCATCTACGGGAGAGGCATCGAGAGGAGCCTTCTTACTCTCTCCGCATCGACGAAGATCGACCGATGACCACGTGCGGAAGTTATGACGTGCGGGCGCTGTGGCTTTGTGGACCTTCCCATCTCGAGAATGTGGCCCAGGTCAGTTTTCGGATCCGCGGGCACAGCGCTCCACGCTGAGTTGTGGAACTGCGAATCGCGGCGTTCGGTGCTCGCTCTGACGTGAGGGCCGCCTGGAATCGTTCTGCACGACGAACTCAGGACGATTCATCCAAGCCTGGATTCGCCACACACTGGTCCTGTACTGCCCAGCACAACCGCCGCTCCCGCGTGACCGCGTTGCTTACACGCCGTCATACCGGAAATCACCTCATTCACTGCTCATCTATGCCTGTCGTTGCCCTCGCTCTCCGAACACGATTGGTTGGGACAACGAAGACCCAATCGCCGTCGCCTCGAACGCCCTTCGCATCGCATCACTCAGCTGTGCTACCGGTCACAGACCGTAAACGAGACAGCGGGTCTTGGCAATAGCCTCATTGTCTATTCAGAAATCATGGGATCTTTCGAGTGCTGTCGGGACACCCCTATCGCGTGACACCAGATCTCACGCCACGATTAGGAGGAACGCGACAGGGTCGGGTGACAACCTGCGTTCTAGAACGCCCAATTCTCAGGTCCCCCACCCTCAACCAGCAATCAGGGTAGTGGATCAGTTGACACAATCGTTCGATCCAATTATATTTGCGGTCGGTCACCAGTCACACGGCGAGCGGTGACCCTCGGCACTATTGACGATGGAACGTGAGACGACGGAACTTATTACCTGCTTGCTAGCCGGCCGCGAATTTTGCTCGCGGCAATGCCCTGCGAGGGCCTGAAGATTGCTCGGGCGAAATAATTTTGGGCGTGTACGGCGCGGGAGTTCACGCAGGGCAGAACGAGTACCTGCAGCCGCTGATCGATGGCGGCAAAATCCGCGCAGCCTGTGAGACCGCGATCGGGGAGGGCAATCCGGTCTCGGCTCAGTCCTTCGCGCAGGAGTGCCTCAACCCCGCACACGCCGGCCGCCCACCCCACACTGTCACCGCCGACCGTGGCTACGGAGAGAAAGCCGTCGAGGACAACCTCGGCGTGCGCCACGTCATCAACGCAAACCCTCGGCTGGCCGGCGAGCCGAGGAACACCGCCCAGCGCTCCGACGAACAATCCAGTGGCGCAGCGGAGTCGAAGGAAGAACCAGCGTCCTCAAACGTGGATACGGCTGGGATCGCACCCGCATCGACAGCACCGAGGGCGCCAAGATCTGGTCGGCCACGGTGTCCTGGCGCACAACCTGGTCAAGATCAGCACCCTGCCAGCGTGAAGGACGCGGATCGGGGGGACTTGCGCCCAACCCAATCGCTCGGTACCGTCCCGGCGTCCGCGAGATGGTCGCCGGTCGTCCCGCCCGACCACGGACGCCCGGCTTCGAAGATTGATCCGTCCTCGACGTGTAGCAGCATCACATTCCGGACACGAGTTCGTGAGGGACGGAACTCCTTTTCACTTCCTCGAACATTCAACGGAGCATGCTTCGGCGAATCCGGATACGCACCGCCGAACCGAAAGTCCGGCACAACCGGATCCCTGGTGGTCCGGGCGCGGCTCGATCAGCACGCCCGGACCACACGTGCCCTGTTCCAGCCGGCAGCTACCGACACCTCGATCAGTTTTCTTCAGTCGCAGTGTTCTGGACCACCTCGAACCAGGTGGAATCCATCTGGCCGGCTTCAAGTCCCACAAGCTCGTCGCGAGTCGCGCGGAAGGCTTCGTCATGATGCCAGGCCGACCAGTCTTCTCTCGTTTCCCAGACACCGACGATGGCGCGCTCGAGTGGCTCGTCGACCCCCTTGAGAAGCTGCGCTGATATCCACCCCGGCTTTTCACGCGCCGCAGCAACCCGCTCATGCATTGCGCCGTCCCATCGCTCGGCTCCCTCCTCGCGAAGCACAACTCTGGTGATGATTGTCATCATTGTGGCTCTCCTTTCGGACCCTCCTCAGAATGAACCTGTGGGTCGGCAAACTCCACGAACGCGCCGGCACACCGCCGAGACGACGTGAAAGAGGCAGCACCGCGGGATCCCGCGGCGTCGATCAGTACTGCCCGTTCGCCGGATTGTCGCCGTCGACCACCGCCCCCGCGGCGAGTTGCCGCCGGAGGAGGTTGAGCGCCGCGTGCTGGAGGAGGAGCACGCCCTCGACGTTCGTCCCGAGAATGCGCGCCACCTCGACGGCCGGGAGGCGGTGCGCGAGCCGGAGTCGCAGCACCGTCCGGTGGCGGTCGGGGAGGGTGTCCATCAGGGTCGCGGCCCCGGCTGCCTCCTCGTCGTCGATTGTCACGACAGGCCTTTCTCTCGGATCGCACCACTGTCGCCGACCCGATGTCCCAGGTGGAAGGGACCGGAGTCCCGATCGTCCGGGATCCTGCCGACACGGCTCCGACGGCCCGCCCGACGCTTTACGCTGAACGGCATGGCCGCTCTTCGCGCGGAGTGGATCAGAATCTGGCGCAACCCGGCAGACACCCTGGCGACCGTTGCGTTCAATGCCGTCCTGATGATCGGGGCCTGGTTCCTGCTGCCCCGGAACTGGTTGTTCGAGTGGACCGGACCGTCGGGTTTCGCCCTGGCCCTCGCCGGCTGGATGTACGCCGACGTCACCGCCACCAACGTGCTGGCACCGGACCGTGAGCGGGTTCTCGCCGCACTCGACGACGGGGCCGCGCTGGGTGCGTTGCTCGCCGCGAAGGCGGTGGCGCTGTGGATGCTGATCGCGCCGATCTGCGCGACCATCGCGGTCGCCGTGGGTTTCGTCGAGCAGGACTGGCTGTTCACGGCGGTGGTGGTCGTCGCGGTGGCGCTGTGTCCGTTCGGTGCACTCGCCGGGTCGAGTCTCGTCGGTGTGTTCTTCCCCTACCACCAGCGGTCGCTGCGGTGGCGGTGGGAGCAACGCGACCGGTGGCGGACGGTCGTCGTCCGATGGCTGATCCTGCTGGTGGTGCCGTACGGGGTGTTCCCGGCGTTCTCCGTCGCGATCGCCGTCGTCCCGGTCGTGCTGTGGCGCCTCATGCGACCCGCCGATGTGCACACACGGATCGGCACCGCGGACTTCGCGCTGTGCGTCGTCCTCGCCGTCGTCATCTCCGCGCTGATGTGGGTGGTGGCGCGTCGAATCGCCGTGTCGCGCATACAACGCCACGAACCGTTGGCGGCCTACCTGCGCGATCGGGACAGGGGCTGAGCCGGATCCGTGTCCGCGTCCTCCACGACGGCGGCGCCGCGCGCCAGCGCCACCGCGGCCATGATGACCGCGACAAGGGCGACGACGAGCACGGCGGTCACCTTCCGGTCGGCGTCGAGGTACTCGCCGAGCACCACGAAACCGAGCAGCGACGCCACGAGGCGTTCCATCACCGTGGTCGCGGGCAGCGACGCCTGCAGCGCTCCGACCTGAAAGGCCGACTGCCCGCGACCGCGGCGGTGAGGGCGGACGCCCACAGCCAGTCGGCGCGTGTGACTGTGCGCCCGGAGAACTTGGCCCCGAGCGGCAGCGCGAACAGCAGCGACAGCACGGAGTCGGTCACAGTCATTCACTGTAAGAGCAGAATGTCCGGTTCGCCCGGCGACGTGAGTGCCGACGCGTAGCCCCGCACACATCGCCACTCACCWGCGCAGGTGAGTGGGAAAGCGTGCCGGGGCACACGATGCCACTCACGTCAGGAGAGGTGCTTCGGCTGGGGGGTCGACTTGTGGAATCGGTCCGATCCGACCTCGTCCTGGCTCGCCTCCGGTGGGAATTCGGCGCTGTATTTGCCGGCATGTTCCAGGGAGACGATGACGGACTTCGACGTGGGACAGTTGCTGCCGGCCGCCGTGGAATCGAGCGGGACGAGCGGGTTGGTCTCCGGGTAGTAGGCGGCGGCCGAACCCCGGGGCGTGTCGTATTCGACGATCCGGAAATCGTGGGCGCAGCGGACGCGGTCGTCGTCTGCCCAGTGGGTGAAGAGGTCGACCATGTCGCCGTCGTCGAATCCGAGGGCGGCGATGTCGTCGCGGTGCAGGAAGATCACGCGACGGCCGCCCTCGATTCCGCGGTAGCGGTCGCTGAGCCCGTAGATCGTGGTGTTGAACTGGTCGTGGCTGCGGATCGTCTGCAGGATCACGTGCCGCGGGGGCACCTGCAGCACCTCGATCGGGGACACCGCGAATTCGGCGCGCCCCGAGTGGGTGGGGAACGTGCGGGAATCGCGCGGCGGGTGCGGCAGGACGAACCCGCCCGGCCGGCGGACGTTGACCTCGTACCCCTCACAGCCGGGCACCACCCGCGAGATGTGCAGGCGGATGTTCGCGTAGTCGTCCCGCATCTTCTTCCACTCGAGACCGTAGCGGTCGCCGATCGTGGCCTCCGCGATGCGGGTGACGATCCCCACCTCCGAATCGAGGTGCGGGCTGGCCGGTTTCAATGGACCACGGGAGGCGTGGACCGAACACGTCGAGTCCTCGACCGAGATGAATTGCGGCCCGCCGGCCTGGACGTCCTGCTCGGTGCGGCCTTTCGTCGGCAGGATCAGGGCGGTGTCACCGCACACGAGATGCGAGCGGTTGATCTTCGTCGAGATGTGGACGGTCATCCGGGTCTTGCGCAGTGCGGCGGCGGTGACGTCGGTGTCCGGGGCGGCCTGGACGAAGTTGCCGCCCAGCCCGAGGAAGAAGTGCGCCTTGCCGTCACGCATCGCCCGGATGGAATCGACGGTGTCGTACCCATTCTCGCGGGGCGGATCGAAGTCGAACTCCTTCGCGAGCGCGTCCAGGAAGTGCCGCGGCGGACGCTCCCAGATCCCCATCGTGCGGTCGCCCTGCACGTTCGAGTGCCCGCGCACAGGCAGCAGCCCGGCACCGGGTTTGCCGATGTTTCCCTGAGCGAGAGCGATATTGGTGACTTCCTTGATGATCGCCACCGAGTTGTGGTGCTGGGTGAGTCCCATCGCCCAGCAGAACACGGTGGCGTCGGAATCCCGCAGGAGCCGGGCCGCGTCGGTGATCTGTTCCCGCGACAGCCCGGTCGTGCGGGTGACGACGTCCCAGTCGATGTCGGTGACGTGCTGCTTCCACAGCTCGAATCCGATCGTGTGCTGGTCGATGAACTCCTGATCGAGGGCATCCCATTCGACGAGCAGTGAGCCGAACGCCTGGAGCAGCGCGAGGTCGCCGTTCAGTGCGATAGGCAGGTGCATGTCGGACAAGTCGGTGCCCGGGCCCACCATGCCGCGGGGCGTCTGCGGATTCTTGAAGTTGACCAGGCCCGCCTCACGGAGCGGGTTGATCGAGAGGATCTGCGCACCGTTCTGCTTGGCCTTCTCCAGCGCCGACAACATCCGCGGATGATTGGTACCCGGATTCTGGCCCTGCAGCACAATGAGTTTCGCCTGATAGACGTCGTCCATCGTGACGCTGGCCTTGCCGATGCCGATCGACTCCTGCAGCGCGATGCTGGTCGATTCGTGACACATGTTGGAACAGTCGGGCAGATTGTTCGTCCCGAACGCGCGGACGAACAGCTGGTACGCGAACGCCGCCTCGTTGGACGCCCGGCCGGACGTGTAGAAGATCGCCTCGTCCGGACTGTCCAGGGCGTTCAGCTGATCCCCGATCAGGGTGAAGGCCTCGTCCCATTCGATGGGCTCGTAGTGCGTTCCGCCGCGCCGCTTCACCATCGGATGCGTGATCCGGCCCTGCTGACCCAGCCAGTGCTCGCTGTGACAGTCGAGCTCGGCGATACTGTGGCGGGCGAAGAATTCGGGTGTCGCGCGGTCGCGGGTGGCCTCTTCTGCCACCGCCTTGGCGCCGTTCTCACAGAACTCCGCGGCGTGCCGGTGGCCCGGCTCCGGATCGGGCCACGCACAGCTCATGCAATCGAACCCCTCGGCCTGGTTCAGTTGCAGCAACGTCTCGGCCGTACGGACCACGCCCATGTGCTCGAGCGCGCGCTTCATCGACACCGCGACAGCGGTCGGGCCTGCCGCGTGGTCCTTCGGGGGCCCGACCTCGAGATCGGCCTCGTCGTAGTCCCGTTCCTCGTCCTTGTGTCGCATCGTTCAGCCTTTCCTCAGGACGACCTCCCCACCAGTCGACCGAGATAGTCGATGACGTCGTCGGCCGCGGTGGCCGCGGCGGTGAGCGCGACGTACCCGTCGGGGCGCACCACCACCAGCGTGCCACCGTGTGCCCCGTATGCGCTGCGCGCCAAACCGCGGTCGTCGACGACGTCCACGCCGGGACCTCGGGAATCGCCCACCACCACGTACGTCACGTCGTCGGGCGCGTCTTCGGCCAGGGTCTGCAGGATGTGCCGGGAGCCGCCGCCGAACCCGAGGACCGTGAAGTGCGTCCCCCGGAACACGTCGAACAGCCGCAGCGGCGTGCCGTCGGGGCTCAGGCAGGGCGCGTCGGGTGCGCGATCTCCGGCGCGCAGACCCGTCGTCGCGTCCCCGTCCCGCGACAGCGAACTCCACGGGTAGCCCAGACCGAGTTGCTGACCGTCCTCGGTCACCGCGCCCGCAAACCCCTCGGAGTCCTCGCGCCCGAGGTTCGAGGCCACCTTCTGCAGTCCCGCGCTGCTCACCCCGAGCGTCCAGCGCGCGARCGGCAAGCGTTCCTCCTGGTACGTGTCGAGGAGCGACGGGTCCGCGGAGCCGGCCAGGGCGAGAGCCAGCTTCCACCCGAGGTTGTAGGCGTCCTGGATTCCCGTGTTCATCCCGAGCCCACCGGACGGCGGATGAACGTGGGCCGCATCCCCGGCCAGGAACACCCGACCGTCGCGGAAGCGGTCCACCATCCGCACGTTCACATGCCAGGTGGACAGCCACGTCGGTTCGGACAATCGCACGCCGGGGCCGCAGGCGATGTCGTCGAGAACCCGCTGGAAGTACTTGAGCGACGGTTCGGGCAGGTTGCCTTCCTCGTCGAAGTCCGCGAACGGCACGCCCTGGAACTGCCAGGAGTTGATTCCACGGAACGGGCACAACGCGACGAACCCCCGCTCGGGGTGCGTCCACTGGTACCAGCGATCGGGGACCAGGCCGTCGACGGACACGTCGCCGAGGAGCATGCCCTCGATGCCGCCCGTCCCCTCGAACGTCACCCCGAGCGCCTTGCGCACCGCGCTGCGCCCGCCGTCRCAGCCGACCAGGTAGCGCGCCATGACGGTCCCGCCGCCGGCGAGCCGGACGGTCACCTTGTCGGTGGTCTGCTCGAAGCCGACCACCTCGACACCGCGCTCCACGTCGATCCCGAACTCCGACAGTCTTTCTCGCAGGATCTGCTCGGTCCGCCACTGCGGGATCATCAGACCGCCGTCGTAGGGCCGATCGGGGGTGGGGCTCAGGTCCGCGTGCGGGTCGCTGTCGCGCACCACCTGGCCGCGCACCGCGACCCGGCTGGGCAGGTGCCGGAACCCCGCCTCGACGATCTCGTCGACGATGCCGAGATCGTCCATGACTTCCTGGCTGCGCGCGGTCAATCCCTTTCCCCGCGAACCCGCGAACGGCTCGGGCGACTTGTCGAGGATCCGCACCTCCACGCCCCGACGCGCCAGTTCCAGCGCGAGCGTGAGCCCGGTCGGACCGGCACCGGCCACCACTGCCTCGGTAGGGCTCATGGCGTCATCGTATTCGGGACGGCACCGATCGCGCGGGAAAGTCGCTGCACAATCGTCGACGAAGGTTCGCCCTTACCGGTCTCGCGGAGTGATCCTCTCGCTCAGAAGTTTCCGCGGGCGGCTTGTTCGCGTTCGATGGCTTCGAAGAGGGCTTTGAAGTTGCCGATGCCGAAGCCGAGGGAGCCGTGGCGTTCGATGAGTTCGAAGAACACGGTGGGCCGGTCGACGAGGGGTTTGGTGAAGATCTGCAGCAGGTAGCCGTCCTCGTCGCGGTCGACGAGGATGCCGCGTTTCTGCAGTTCGGCGATCGGGGCGCGGACGTTGCCGATCCGGGCCCGCAGKTCGGGGTCCTCGTAGTAGGAGTCGGGGGTGGCCAGGAATTCGACGCCCTCGGCGGTSAGCTGGTCGACGGCGGTGAGGATGTCGTTGGTGGCCAGCGCCAGGTGCTGGGCGCCGGGRCCGCGGTAGAAGTCGAGGTATTCGTCGATCTGCGAGCGTTTCTTGGCGAGGGCGGGTTCGTTGAGGGGGAACTTGACCCGGTGGTTGCCGTTGGAGACGACCTTGSWCATCAGGGCGGAGTAGTCGGTGGCGATGTCCTCGCCGACGAACTCGGCCATGTTCGTAAAGCCCATGACCCGGTTGTAGAAGTCGACCCAGTGGTCCATCTTGCCGAGTTCGACGTTGCCGACGACGTGGTCGAGGGCCTGGAACAGCCGCTTGGGGGCCCCGTCSCGTTTGGTGTGCGACGACGCCCGCTCGACGTAGCCGGGCAGGTAGGGGCCGGTGTAGTTGCTGCGGTCGACGAGGGTGTGGCGGGTGTCGCCGTAGGTGGCGATCGCGGCGAGGCGGACGGTGCCGTGCTCGTCGGTCACGTCGTGGGGTTCGTCGAGGACGGTGGCGCCCTGGGCGCGGGCGTGGGCGATGCACTTGTCGACGTCGGGGACGGCGAGGGCGATGTCGACGACGCCGTCGCCGTGGGTGCGGTGGTGCTCGATCAGGGGGCTGTCCGGGTTCACGGCGCCTTTGATGACGAAGCGGACGGCGCCGGATTCGAGGACGAAACTGTGGTGGTCGCGGTTGCCGGTGGTGGGTCCGGAGTAGGCGACCAGGGTCATCCCGAACGCGGACTGGAAGTAGTGGGCGGTCTGGGTGGCGTTGCCGACCACCCAGACGACGGCGTCCCAGCCGCTGACCGGGAACGGGTCGCGGGTGCCGTCGTACTCGACGAGCCCGACCAGTTGCTCGAGCTGGCCGAGGTCGAGACCTGCCAGGCGTTCCTTGTCGGTGAGAGTCTGCTCGATCGTCATCGCTGTCTTCCTGGTTCGAGGGACGGAGTGTGGCTTGTTGCCTGGGTCACTACGAAAACCCACCCCGCCCACATAGGCAACCGGGCCAGCAGAAGCTAGCCACAGTGCCATCTTCGGCGACCCCGGAACCACTTTTCTTATACAGTCGGACTAGTTGAATCCGCCCGGAGAGGTCTGGCCATGAAGGACGCAGTGCAGTTGGACGAGCTCGACTTCGCCCTTCTCGACGCCATGCACGACGACCCGAAGGCCGGCGTGCTGGAGCTGTCGCGCCGGATCAAGGTCGCTCGGGCCACCGTTCAGGCGCGGGTGCGCAAACTCGAGGAGTCGGGCGTGATCGCCGGGTACGAGCCGCGTCTCGACATCGCGGCCGCGGGGTTCGACGTGCAGGCGTTCGTCACGCTGGAGACGGCGCAGGGCGCGCTCGACTCCGTGACGTCGGAACTGGAGTCGATTCCCGGCGTGCTCGAGGCCTTCGCGACCACCGGTTCGGGCGACATCCTGTGCCGCATCGCGGCGGGGTCCCACCTCGGGTTGCAGCAGACACTCATCGATCTGAACAAGTCGAGTGTCGTCGCCCGATCCACCAGCGTGATGGTGCTGTCGGTCATCGTCCCGTACCGGTCGATGCCCCTCCTGCGGACCCTCGACCGGCCGCGCTCGGCGAAGGCCCCGGCCTACCGCACAGCTTCCTCGGAACCGGATTAGCAACACGATCATCGGCTCTGCTGCACAAACTGAATAGAAAATCCTGGAACTTCTTTCTCGGTGATGTTCATCGTGGCTATGTGCCGCCCGGCCGGTTGCGGCGCACGAGTGGTGCCCGACACAGTGATCGCCGTAACAGCGCGGGCAGCGGTCGGGAACACCGACCGGGTCGCCCCGAGCCCCCGGCAGTCGAGAAACCGAGAGAAGCCATGAAGAATCTGCTCACCCGATTCGAAGAGAAGGCCCCCGAGATCGTCTTCGAGTGGCACGACACGGAGACCTCCGCACGCGGATGGACGGTGATCAACTCGCTGCGTGGCGGCGCTGCCGGCGGCGGCACCCGGATGCGTCGCGGTCTCGACCGGCGCGAGGTGGAGTCGCTCGCGAAGACCATGGAGGTCAAGTTCACCGTCTCGGGTCCGGCGATCGGCGGCGCGAAGTCGGGCATCGACTTCGACCCGACCGACCCGCGCAAGGACGAGGTGCTGCGACGCTGGTTCAAGGCCGTGACCCCGCTCCTCAAGGCGTACTACGGCACCGGCGGCGACCTGAACGTCGACGAGATGGCCGAGGTCGTGCCGATCACCGAGAGCTACGGCCTGTGGCATCCGCAGGAGGGTGTCGTCAACGGGCACTTCGCGGCCAGCGATCGTGAGCGGGTCCAGCGGGTCGGACAGCTGCGCCTGGGTGTCGCGAAGGTCGTCGAGGATGCGCGGTTCACTCCCGATCCGCACGCGAAGTACACGGTGTCCGACCTGATCACGGGCTGGGGTGTCGCCGAATCGGTGCGGCACTACTACCGGGTCTACGGCGGCGAACTGGCCGGTAAGCGCGTGATCATGCAGGGCTGGGGCAACGTCGGCGCCACCGCCGCGTACTACCTGGCGCAGTCCGGGGCCCGGATCGTCGGCATCCTCGACCGCAACGGTGGGCTGTCGAACACTGACGGCTACGACTTCGAGCAGATCCGCGCCCTGTTCCTGGCCAAGGAGGGCAACGAACTGCGCGCAGCAGGCACGGTGCCGTTCGAGGAGATCAACGAGACGATCTGGAGTTCCGGCGCCGAGATCTTCCTGCCCTGCGCCGCATCACGTCTCGTGACCCGCGACCAGGTGGACCGGCTGATCGCCGGTGGCCTGGAGGTGGTGGCGAGCGGCGCCAACGTGCCGTTCGCGGACGACGAGATCTTCTACGGCCCCATCTACGAGTACGCCGACAAGAGTGTGGCCGTCGTCCCCGACTTCATCGCCAACTGCGGTATGGCCCGGGCGTTCGCGCTGCTGATGGAGGGCGACATCGAGGTGTCGGACGAGGCGATCTTCGGTGACGTCTCCGCCACCGTCGCCACGGCGCTCGAGCGCTGCTTCGCGCGATCGTCGCAGCCGACCGGAATCGCCGGTACCGCGTTCGAGATCGCACTCGATCAGCTCGTCTGACGGCCGGGAGCCCCCATGAACACCGTGCACGACCCACCGAAATCCTCTGGCCTGCAGCAGGCGATGAAACCGAGACAGCTGGTGATGATGAGCCTGGGCGGCGCGATCGGCGCCGGACTGTTCGTCGGCTCCGGTGCGGGCATCGCCGTCGCCGGACCCGCCGTGCTCGTCTCCTTCCTCATCGCCGGATTCCTCGTCGTCCTCGTGATGCGGATGATGGGCGAGATGGTGGCCGCCGACCCCGACAGCGGCGCGTTTTCCGTCCACGCCGAGAACGCGATGGGCCCGGTCGCCGGCCGGACGATCGGCTGGCTCTACTGGGTGCAGGTCGTCATCGTGGTGGCCGCGGAAGCGACCGCGGCGGCGGCGATCACCGCCGCCTCCATACCCGCAGTGCCGCAATGGCTGGCAGCCCTCGCGTACATGAGTGTGCTGACCGCCGTGAACCTGGCGGGCGTCTCCCGTTTCGGCGAGTTCGAATTCTGGTTCGCCGCAATGAAGATCGTCGCGATCGTCGCGTTCCTGGCGGTCGGTTCCGCGATGATCCTCGGCTGGATTCCCAGCTTCGACGCGCCCGGCCTGTCGAACCTCACCGGTCACGGCGGGTTCGCCCCCAACGGTGTCACCGGCATCGCGGCCGGCCTGCTGATCGTGGTCTTCGCGTTCGGCGGCACCGAGGTGATGGCCATCGCGGCCGCCGAGACGTCGGAACCGCGACGCAACGTGAGCCGGGCGGTGCGGTCCATCGTGTGGCGGATCCTGGTGTTCTACGTCGGTTCCGTCCTCATCATGGTGGCGGTGCTGCCGTGGACCGCCGACGAACTCGCGACGGGACCGTTCGTCGCGGTCCTGAACGCCGCGCACGTGCCCGGAGCCGGCGCCGTCATGACCGTCGTCGTGGTCATCGCATTGCTGTCGTCGCTGAACGCCATGCTGTTCAGTGGCTCCCGGATGATCTACTCGCTGTCCGAGCGTGGGGCGGCGGCGAAGGTGTTCGGCCGGGTGTCGGGCAACGGCGTTCCCCGCGTGGCGGTGCTGGCGTCGGTGACGTTCGGGTTCGTCACCGTCGTCCTCAACTACCTCGCCCCGGATCGTGTTCTGCCGCTGCTGCTCAACGCGGTTGGCTCGACGATCCTGGTGCTCTGGACGTTCGTCACCGTCTCGCAGATCGTGTTGCGGCGGCGCGCCGAGAAGTCGGGCCGGACGGATCTGCCGCTGAAGATGTGGGGCTTCCCGTATCTGTCGTACGTCGCCCTCGCGCTGCTGGCCGCGGTCGCGGTGCTGGCGTTGTTCGACGACGCGGCACGCAACCAGCTGTTCGCGACGCTCACGTTCACGTGTGCGATCACACTGGCCTGCTGGGTGCTCGGACGCAGGCAACGCGGTGCGGCCGCCGACTCCACGCCGGAGAAGACGCCCGAGACCGTCGGCTGAGACGACACCCGCGGTCTCACGGATGTCGAGGGGTCATCCGTGGGGCCGCGGTGGTCTCCCGCTCAGCGGACACGTTCCGGTCGCCGAACCCTCCCGCCGCCTACCGTCGAACGCACACGACGAAGGGCCGGGAATGACCACACATCCAGACGTTTTCACCCCGGCCACGCTGGGCCCCATCACGTTACGCAATCGGGTCATCAAGTCGGCCACGTTCGAGGGCCGCACTCCCGACGCGCTGGTCGCCGACGAACTGATCGAGTTCCACCGCCGGCCCGCGGCGGGTGGGGTCGGGATGTCGACGGTGGCCTACTGCGCCGTGGCACCGGAGGGTCGCACCGAACGCGGGCAGTTGTGGATGCGCCCGGACGCCGTGCCCGGGCTGCGCAGGCTCACCGACGCCATCCACGCCGAGGGTGCGGCCGCATCCGCCCAACTCGGGCACGCCGGACCCGTCGCGAACGAGAAGTCCACCGGACTGCCAGCGCTCGCACCGTCGCGGTCGTTCAACCCGCTCAGCATGCGGATGATCCGCAGCACCACCACCGCCGACATCACCCGGATCACCACCGCCCACGGAACCGCGGCACGGATCGCCGTCGAATCCGGTTTCGACGCCGTCGAGATCCACTTCGGCCACAACTACTTCGCCAGTGCGTTTCTCAGCCCGAAGCTGAACCGTCGCACCGATTCCTACGGCGGATCACTCGAGAACTGGGCCCGGGTGGTGCGGGACGTCGCCCGGACCGTGCGCGACGCCGTCGGCGGCCGGGTCGCGATCCTCGCCAAGCTGAACATGGACGACGGCGTCCCCGGCGGGTTCTGGCTGGACGAGGCCATCCAGGTGGCCGGACTGCTGGAGCACGACGGCAGCGTCGACGCCCTCGAACTCACTATGGGCAGTTCACTTCTCAACCCGATGTACCTGTTCAAGGGTGACGCGCCGGTGCGGGAGTTCGCGGCCGCCATGCCGCAGCCGGTCCGCCTCGGCGTGCAACTGCTCGGGAAGTCGATGATCCACGCCTACCCGTACCGCGACCTGTTCATGCTCGAGCACGCACGCCAGATCCGTGCGGCGGTGACCTTGCCGCTCGTCTTGCTCGGCGGAGTCACCGACCGGGCGGGAATGGACACCGCCATGGCCGAGGGCTTCGAATTCGTCGCCATGGCCCGGGCGCTGCTGCGCGAACCCGACCTGGTGAACCGCATCCGGTCCGAGTCCCGCACCCAGTCGTTGTGCATCCACTGCAACAAGTGCATGCCCACCATCTTCAGCGGAGCGCGCTGCGTGCTCGTCGAGTGATCACCAGCTCGTCTGCGCCAGAACCGCATCCAGCGCCGCGTAGCTCTCGTTCATGCCACTTTCCATGCCGGACTGCAGCATGCCGTCGCGCTCTTCGGGAGTGTGGAACTGACTGACCACGGACAGCTTGGTGCGTCCGTCGCCGAGGTCGGTGTAGGTGTTGTTCTCGACGATGACGTGGCCGGGCATGCCGTCCCACTCGAACGTGTACACCAGGCGCTCTTCCGGGGTGATCTCCCGGAATCTGCCCTCGAAGCCGTGGGTTTCGCCGTCCGAATGTTCGACGAAGCGCCAGTGCCCGCCGCGCTCGAATTCCCAGCGTTCGAGGTCGAGTTCGTTTCCGCGGCCCCACCACTGGGCGAGCAGTTCCGGTCTCGTGAATGCGGCCCACACGCGGTCGCGGGGAGCGTTGAAGATGCGTTCGACGTGGATCTCCCGGTCCGTCGGCGTCGAGACGGTCGCGGTCGTGGGGGTCTGCGAGGTGCTCATGACGTGCCTTCCGTTCGATTGAGGAATTCGTCCAGACGGTCCAGGCGCCCTTCGAGCGACAGCTGGTAGTCGCGGATCCAGGCCACCTCACGCTCGAGGGGATTGGTCCCCAACATGCAGTACCGCACCCGGCCACGTTTCTCGGTCACGACCATCCCCGCCTCTTCGAGCAGTCGCACGTGTTTCTTGATGCCGGTGAGCGTCATCTCGAAGAGTTCGGCCAGGTCACTGATCGAGCAGGCGCCCTCGCCGAGCCGACGGAGGATCCCACGTCGCGTGGGGTCTGCCAGTGCGGCGAACGTGGCGTCGAGAATCGGATACTGAACCATCAAGTTCAGTGTTGCACGCGCGTGGCGCTCCGTCAACGGTTTTCGGTACGAATCGGTAGCGATCCGGACACCCGCATGCCGCAGAGGTGGACGTCCGAATCCGTCGGTGCACGTTCGCGCCGGAGAGAGGCGGGAATGACATCACGCACCCTTCCTCACGGCCCGATGAGGTGTTCACCCATGGGCCCGTTGCGCTCACCTGGGGGCCCGCGGTCCGACTCGGACGCGGTGTTCTCACCCAGCGAGGGTGCCGTGCTGGAACGGTATCCGGGCAGGTAGTCCAAGTCGGACAGGGTGATCGTGCGCCGGCACCCGCTGGGGCTTTCGGTGTGCAGGAGGTCGTCGGCATACGCTACGGCGCGCGCATCGAGATAGGTAGAGAGCGGCGCTGGTGGTGCGTCCTTCGGTGTCGCGTCGCTGGCGAGCCTCGTCGGCACCGGAGCATCGATCGACCAGCGCCTGCGCACGCTTACCTCAGTGCCGCTTGGGGCCAGTCCTTCGGCGGAGCTGCCAGCCTGCTGCAGATCGCAATGTCGCGCGCCGCCGGCACCGCTGTCGATTCCGCTCATCGGTCATGGTCACCGGTGCCATCTTTGTTCCTGGACGCCACAACGCCTTCCCACCTTGCACACCCATGACGGACGCTGACCACAAGGCTCACTGGACGCCCGGTTGTACGCTTCGCCGACCACGATCATCGCGCCTCGTTCGACGGTTGTCGCGTCTCCTCGAGACGTTGCCGCTGCCGGACCCCGTACGCCGCCTCCTTAACGGCGGCGTCGTCCTCGAGACCCGACCCGAGGGCCCCACCGATGGTGGCGATGGACGCCAGCAACCAGGTGAGCGTCAGGTAATCGGAGAAGTTCACCGCGCGCCCGAGAATGCGGGACAACAGTTC
>NZ_JBFUGT010000091.1:0-24155 GCF_056402775.1 Rhodococcus sp. P3_B8 | reverse complement strand
GCTCATCACTCCCCCGCTCACTTGGCCCTCGACACGCTGAGTTCGGCGAGATCGCGCGCCACCGTGCACGGGTCCGCCGCGGGTTGYGCATCCGCGTACATCACCGACCAGTGCACGAAGTCACCCCCGAACTCCACACCGAGTTCGCACAGAATTCCTTCGGACGACGCAATGAATCCGGGATGCCCCTGGATATCGATGTCGGTGGCAGGCCTGCCGATCAGCTCGGAACCCGCCCGCTCGCGGCCGATGGGACTGCCGCGGTACCACGAGAACGTCACGCTGGGACCGCCTATTCCCGCGGTTTCCCACTCGCAGCCGACGGAATTACGTGTCACGCCGGTGAAGGTCGGCATCCCGAACGCCTTCGCCACCTCGTCGTCGGTGACCGAACCGCACTGACCGAAGAACGGGCCCGGATCGGTCACCTGCGGGAGTTGCTGCGCGGGGGGTTCGGTACCGGAATCGTCTCCGTCTCCCCCACAGCCGGCCAGACCGGCCGCGACGGCGATCAGGACGAGCGCTCCCCATTTCCGGCCCATGGTCGGTGACTCTACCGATCCCCGCGCTCTTTGCCCGGTCAGTCGAGAACGGCCACGTCGAGGCTCCGCGGCTCGACCGATTTACCGCTCCGCGGCTGTCCGGACGGTAACGCCGCATCCAGCTGCGCCGCCCACTGCCGCACGATCTCCGCCCGTCGTTTGGAGTCGTCCGTGAGCACGTCGGCCAGACCGAGTCCGCGGGCGAGATCGAGGGTGGCCTGGACGAGCCGGTGCGCCACCGGGTCGGCGTCGTCGAACCCGAAGTGTTCGACGGCGGTGCGGTGCGCGACCCGCCCGAACCGCTCCTCGAGCGGCACGATCCGGGCCCGGAGTTCGGGGTCGGCGGCGGCGGCCGTCCAGACCTGCAGCGCCGCCTTGAACAGGGTGCCCGTGTAGTAGTCGACGAGCCGCGACACCACCGCCTCGGTGCGTCCCTCCCCGGTCGGCAGATCGGTGGCCTCGCGCCGGGCCTGCTCCATCCGCGCGTCGAACATGACCTCGAGCGCCGCGGTGATGAGGTCTTCGCGGGTGGGAAAATGGTGCTGGGTCGCGCCGCGGGACACGCCGGCGCGCTGGGCGACGAGACTCACCGTGGTGGCACCCCAGCCCAGCTCGGCGAGGCAGTCGATGGTGACCTCGAGGAGATGCCCGCGCGTGACCCGGCTACGGTCCTGCTTCGGTTCGCGGGTCATGTGTCACTTCCTCTCGTCGCGCTGCGCGCCCGTGAGCGGGTGACGAGTCCAGAGACTCGTCAACCACGCACGGGGCCGGAGGCCCATCTCGGCGGCCGCTTCTGCAGAAACGCCATCATGCCCTCCCGCGCCTCCTCGGATTCGAACAGCCTCGCCGACTGGGCGGTCAGCTCGTCGGTGTAGCGGTCGAAATCGGCGAGCACACTGCGCGTCGTCAGGGTCTTCGATTCGGCCAGACCCTGCGGCGACGCCTGCCGCAACTGGTCCAGCAACTCCTCGACGGTGTCCTCGGGATCCTCGGCGGACTCGCTGATCAGCCCGACGGCCTCCGCCTCGTGCGCACCGAACTTCTCGCCCGTGAGGAGGTAGCGGCTCGCCGCGCGCGAATCGATACGCGGCAGCACCGTCAACGAGATGATCGACGCGGCAAGTCCGAGCCGGACCTCGGTGAGCGCGAACGTGCTGCGCGGGCCGGCGACGGCGATGTCGCAGGCCCCGACCAAGCCCATGCCCCCGGCCCTGACGTGACCGTCGATCCGGGCGATCACCGGCTTCGGCAACTCGACGATGGCCCGCAGCAGGTCGGCCATCTGCCGGGTCCGCGAGCCGACGTCGCCGGACGTCTCACTCAGATCCGCCCCGGCGCAGAACGTGCCGCCGGTGTGGGTGAGGACGACGCCGCGGACGTCGTTGTCCGCGGCGGCGTCCCGCAATCCCTGCAGCAGTTCGTCCACGAGCCTGCCGGAGATCGCGTTCCTGTTGTGGGGCGAATCGAGGGTGAGGGTGGCGAACCCCCGGTTCACCTCGTAGCGGACGTACCGGTCGGCTTCCACGTCGGTCATGTGCTGTCCGTTCGACATCAGTACGACTTCGGCAGCCCGAGCGAGTGCTGGGAGACGAAGTTCAGGATCATTTCCCGGCTCACCGGGGCCACACGGGCGATGCGTGCCGCGCCGAGCATCGCCGCGAGACCGTATTCCTTTGTCAGGCCCGCGCCACCGTGCGTCTGGACAGCCTGGTCGAGTGCCTTGATGCTGGCTTCGGCGGCGGCGTACTTGGYCATGTTGGCGGCCTCGGCGGCGCCGAAGTCGTCGCCGCTGTCGTAGAGGACGGCCGCCTTCTGCATCATCAGCTTGGCGAGTTCGAGTTCGATCTTGATCTGCGCCAGCGGATGCGAGATGCCCTGGTGCGCGCCGATCGGCTCCTTCCACACCGTGCGTTCCTTCGCGAACCGCACCGCGGCGTCCAGCGCGTACCGGCCCATGCCGATCGCCATGGCGGCGCCGAGTATGCGTTCGGGGTTGAGACCCGCGAACAGCTGCATCAACGCCGCGTCGGCCTCGCCGACGAGCGCGTCGGCGGGCAGCCGGACGTCGTCGAGGAACAGCATGAACTGGTGGTCGGGCTCGACGATGTCCATCTCCATCGGCGTCTTCACGAAGTTCTCGGCGTCGGTGGGGACGATGAACAGTGCAGGCTTCAGCTTGCCGGTCTTCGAGTCCTCGGTCCGCGCGACGATCAGCACGGCGTCGGCCTGGTCGACCCCGGAGATGTAGATCTTGTTCCCCGACAGCAGCCAGTCCTCAGCTTGACCATCACCCCTCGCTTCGCTCGACCGGACCCGACGCGCGGTGGTCGTGATCTGGTGCGAGTTCGAACCCGCGTCGGCCTCGGTGATGCCGAACGCCATGATCTTCGAACCGTCGGCGAGGCCGGGGAGCCAGGCCTGCTTCTGCTCCTCGGTGCCGTACTTGCCGATGATCGTGCCGCAGATGGCCGGCGACACGACCACCAGCAGGAGGCCGGCGCCGTGGGCCGCGAGCTCTTCCTGAACGAGGGCGAGTTCGTAGATGCCTGCCCCGCCGCCCCCGTATTCCTCGGGGAGATTGACGCCCAGGAAGCCGAGTTTGCCCGCCTCGTTCCACAATTCGGTCAGCGGTTCGCTGCGCCGCGCCCGGGGCAGCACGTAGTCGATGTAGTTGAACCGCTCCCCGAGCCTCGACACGGAGGCGCGGAGTTCCTTCTGTTCTTCGGTCTCGATGAAGCTCATAGTTCTCCTCCAGGCTGCGCTGCTTCGACTACTGCAAGGACCGTTCCCACGTCGACCTGCTGACCGGCGGTCACGGAAAGTTCGGTGAGGACACCGGAGGCCGGTGCCTTGATCGTGTGTTCCATCTTCATAGCCTCGAGCCACACGATCGGCTGACCGGCGGTCACGGTGTCGCCGGCCGCGGCGCCGAGGCGGATGACGGAACCCGGCATCGGCGCGAGCAGCGACCCCTCGGCGACGACGGCGCTCGGATCGGTGAATCGCGGTGCGGCGTGCAGGCTCACCGGGCCCAGGGCGGAGTCGACGAACACGTCGTCCCCGTACCGGGACACCGCGAACGAGCGGCGCAGCCCCGCGACGTCCAGTGCGACGTGCCGCGCCGTGGCCGACACGAGCGCGACGTCGTCGAAGCCCTCGGCCTTCAGCCCGTACCGGGTGAGCAGGTACCGGATCTCGAGGTCACCGCCTCCGCCCGTGAACGTCTTGCTCTGCGGTGCGGACGCCAGGTTCCGCCATCCGCTGGGCAGCGAGGTGTTCACGGTCGCGACGTCGCGGTTGTGCGCGGCGTCCGCGAGTGCGGCGGCCAGCGCCGACAATCGCTCGGCGTCGGCCGAGGCCAGCGGACGGGCCAGCACGTCCAGCCCGTGCGTGTCGAAGAACGCGGTGTCCGTGTCGCCGGCGAGGAATGCCGGGTGGCGGAGCACGTTGACGAGGAGGTCGCGGTTGGTGCGCAGTCCGTGGATCTGCGCACGACTCAGGGCCGTGGCCAGCCGGGTGGCCGCCTGTGTGCGGGTGGGCGCGAACGAGATGACCTTCGCGAGCATCGGGTCGTAGTGCACGCCGACGGTGGATCCGTCGACCACGCCGGAGTCGAGGCGGATCCCCGGGGAGCGCAGGACGTCGAATTCGACCGCGTTCTCGGGCAGGTCGAGGCGGTGGACCGGTCCGCTCTGCGGCTGCCAGTTCTGCGCCGGATCCTCGGCGTACAGCCGGACTTCGATGGAATGGCCGGACACGGCGGGCGGTTCGGGGTCGAGGCTGCCCCCCGCAGCGACCTGTAACTGCAGGTCGACGAGGTCGAGGCCGGTGGTGCATTCGGTGACCGGGTGTTCCACCTGCAGCCGGGTGTTCATCTCGAGGAAATAGAAGTCACCCTGGTCCGGGTCGTCTCCCCCTCGCTCCGCTCGACCGGAAGCCAGGAACTCGACCGTTCCCGCGCCCTCGTAGTCGATGGCCTTCGCCGCGAGCCGGGCGGCCTCGAACAGTCGCTCGCGCATCCCGGGGACGGCTTCGACCAACGGTGACGGCGCCTCTTCCACCACCTTCTGGTGCCGACGCTGGATGGAGCATTCACGCTCCCCCACCGCCCAGACGGTCCCCTGCCGGTCGGCCATCACCTGGACCTCGATGTGCCTGCCCGTTTCCAGGTATCGCTCGCAGAACACGGTCGGGTCGCCGAACGCCGACTGCGCTTCGCGGCGGGCGCCTTCCAGCTGTTCCGGGAGGTCCGCGAGCTCACGCACGACACGCATGCCGCGTCCGCCGCCACCTGCGGACGCCTTGACGAGCACCGGCAGGTCCGCTTCGGTGACGGCGCCCGGGTCGAGTTCGGCCAGCACCGGAACTCCGGCGGCGGCCATCATCTTCTTGGACTCCACCTTCGAACCCATCATCTCGATGGCGGGCGCGGGCGGCCCGATCCACGTCAGCCCCGCGTCGTGGACGGCGCGCGCGAAGTCCGCGTTCTCGGAGAGGAACCCGTAACCGGGGTGGATGGCATCGGCGCCGGCGAGCAGTGCCGCCTCGATGACGAGGTCACCGCGCAGGTACGTGTCGGCGGGACTGTTGCCCGGCAACCGGACCGCGGTGTCGGCCTCCGCGACGTGCGGGCTGAGGGCGTCGGCGTCCGAGAACACGGCGACGGTCCCGATGCCTGCGCGGCGGCAGGTGGCGAAGACGCGGCGGGCGATCTCACCACGATTGGCAACCAGTACGGACTGGATCATGTCGGGCCTCACATCCGGAAGACGCCGAAGTTCTCGGCGCCTTCGATCGGGGCGTTGGCAATGGCCGACAGGCACATTCCCACCACGGTTCGGGTGTCGCGCGGGTCGATCACGCCGTCGTCGTAGAGGCGACCGGACAGGAACATCGGCACGGATTCCGCCTCGATCTGGTTCTCGATCATGGCGCGCATGCCGGCGTCGGCCTCTTCGTCGAACGCCTGCCCGCGGGCCTCGGCAGAGGCGCGGCTGACAATGGAGATGACACCGGCCAGCTGCGCCCCACCCATCACGGCGGATTTGGAACTGGGCCAGGCGAACAAGAAGCGCGGATCGAATGCGCGTCCGCACATGCCGTAGTGGCCGGCGCCGTAGGACGCGCCGAGCAGGATCGAGATGTGCGGGACGGTGGAGTTGGAGACGGCGTTGATCATCATCGACCCGTGCTTGATCATCCCGCCCTCCTCGTACTCCTTGCCCACCATGTATCCGGTCGTGTTGTGCAGGAACAACAGTGGTGTGTGCGACCGGTTGGCCAGCTGGATGAACTGGGTGGCCTTCTGCGATTCCTCGCTGAACAGCACGCCGCGCGCGTTGGCGAGGATGCCCACCGGATATCCGTGCAGTTCGGCCCAGCCCGTGACGAGTGACGATCCGTACATCGGCTTGAACTCGTCGAAATCGGAGCCGTCGACGATGCGGGCGATCACCTCGCGGGGATCGAACGGGATCTTGAGGTCGGCGGGGACGATGCCGAGCAGTTCCTCGGCGTCCTCGAGCGGTTCGATGACCTCGGCCCGCGGCGCGGGACCCTGCTTCTTCCAGTTCAGGCGCTTGACGATGCTGCGGCCGATCCGGATGGCGTCCTGCTCGTCGACCGCGAAGTAGTCGGCGAGGCCGGACTTGCGGGCATGCATCTCGGCGCCGCCGAGGGTTTCGTCGTCGGATTCCTCACCGGTGGCCATCTTCACGAGCGGCGGTCCGGCGAGGAACACCTTGGACCGTTCCTTGATCATGACGACGTGATCGGACATGCCGGGGATGTACGCGCCGCCGGCCGTCGAGTTGCCGAAGACGAGGGCGATGGTCGGGATACCCGCGGCGGAGAGCTGGGTGAGGTCGCGGAACATGCGGCCACCGGGGATGAACACTTCCTTCTGGGTGGGAAGGTCGGCGCCGCCGGATTCCACGAGGGAGATGACGGGGAGCCGGTTCTGCCGGGCGATGTCGTTGGCGCGGAATCCCTTCCGCAACGTCCACGGATTGCTGGTGCCGCCGCGGACCGTCGGGTCGTTGGCGACGATCAGGCACTCGACGCCCTCCACCACGCCGATACCGACGACAGTGCTGGCGCCGACCGGGAAGTCGCTGCCCCACGCCGCGAGCGGGCACAGTTCGAGGAACGGCGAGTCGGGGTCGAGGAGCAGTTCGATGCGCTCCCGGGCGAGGAGCTTGCCGCGCTTCTTGTGCCGCTCGGTGTACTTCTCGCCGCCGCCAGCGAGCGCCTTGGCGTGCTCGGTGTCGATCTCGGTGAGCTTGTCCGTCATGGCCTTCGCCGCCGCGGCGTACTCTTCGGAACTCGTGTCCAGCGTGGACTTCAACGTGGTCATGACTGATACCCCAATCGCTTGGCCGCGAGCCCCGTCAGGATCTCGGTGGTACCGCCACCGATCCCGAGGATGCGCATGTCGCGGTACTGCCGTTCCACTTCGCTCTCCCGCATGTAGCCGAGGCCGCCGAACAGCTGGACGGCCTGGTTGGCCACCCATTCGCCCGACTCGACGGCGGTGTTCTTCGCGAAGCAGACCTCCGCGATGAAGTCCTCGTTCGACACGAGCGAACGCTCCACCAGCGCTCTGGTGTAGACGCGGGCCACGTCGGTCTTGCGCGCCATCTCCGTGACCGTGTTCTGCACCGACTGCCTGCTGATCAGCGGACGGCCGAACGTCTCGCGGTCGCGCACCCACTGCAGTGTGAGGTCGAGGCACCGTTGCGCGCTCGAATAGGCCTGCGCGGCGAGGGCGATGCGCTCGGTGAGAAACGCCTGGGCGATCTGCGCGAACCCGCTGTTCTCCTCGCCGACCAGATTTGCGGCGGGCACCCGGGCGTCGACGAACGACAACTCGGCCGTGTCCGACGCACGCCAGCCCATCTTGTCGAGTTTGCGTGCCACCTCGAATCCCGTTGTGCCCTTCTCGATCACGAGCAGGGAGACCCCGGATGCGCCGGGGCCGCCGGTGCGGACGGCGGTGACCACGAAGTCGGCCCGCACGGCGGAGGTGATGAACGTCTTGGACCCGTTGACGACGTAGTGGTCGCCGTCGCGGACCGCCGTGGTCCGCAGATGCCCGACGTCGGAACCGCCGCCGGGTTCGGTGATGGCGAGCGAGCCGATGAGCTCGCCGCGCAGGGTGGGGCGGACCCACTTCTCGATCTGCTCCGGGTCACCGGCCGCCGCGAGGTGCGGCAGCGCGATTCCCGACGTGAACAGGGAAGCGAACGCGCCACCCGATGCACCCGCCTGGTGGAATTCCTCGCAGATCAGTACCGCGTCGACGAGGTCACCGCCCTCGCCTCCGACGGATTCGGGGAAGCCGGCGCCGAGGAGCCCCAGCTCGGCGGCCTCCCGGTGCAGCGCGCGGGGCAGTTCGCCGTCGCGTTCCCACTCGTCCAGGTGCGGCAGTATCTGTCGTTCGACGAAGCTGCGCACCGTCTTGCGCAGTTCCTGCCGCTCGGGTGTGTCCCACACGCTCACAACGTTGTCCCTTCGGGAAGGAGTGCTTCCGGTATGTCGAGGTGCCGGGATCTCAGCCATTCGCCGAGACCCTTGGCCTGCGGGTCGAACCGGGCCTGGGACGCGACGCCCTGCCCGAGGATTCCCTCGATCACGAAGTTGACGGCGCGCAGTTTCGGCAGCACATATCTCGTGACGGTGAGGTCGGCGGCCTCCGGGAGGAGGCGCTTGACTTCGTCGACGGTCAGGGCGTGGGCCAGCCACCGCCACTGTTCGGCGGTACGCACCCACACACCGACGTTCGCGTTGCCGCCCTTGTCCCCACTGCGCGCTCCGGCAACGGTGCCGAGCGCCACCCGGACCGTGGGTTCGGCGCCCCGCGGCTCCGGGAGCGCGGGTTCTGCGACGTCCTCGAGTTCCCGGACGTCGGTGGCGGGTTCGATGTCGACGCGCGTTCCGTCCGGCAGCACCGCGACGTGCGGCACCTCCTTGGCGTACACGTATCCCGGGGTGAACACGCCGTAGGGCTGCCCCTGCCCGGGCGGCGCCGTCAGCGTGAATCCCGGGTAGCTCGCCAGTGCCATTTCGACTGCGACGGAGGAGAATCCGCGTCCGACCGCGTTGGCGTCGGAATCCCGGACCACGCAGCGCAGCAGCGCGCTCGCGGCCTCCTCGGTGTCGGCGTCCGGGTGATCGGTGCGGGCGAGCGACCAGTCGAGTTCGGCCGGCCGCGTGGGAAGCCACCCCTCGAGCTGCCGTTTCACCAGGGCAGCCTTGGCCTCGATGTCGAGGCCGGTGAGGACGAACACGGCCTCGTTGCGGAATCCCGCGAGCGTGTTCAGCGACACCTTGAGCTGCGGCGGCGGTGCCTCCCCGACGACGCCACTGATGCGCACGCGGTCGGGTCCGTCCTGCGACAGTGCGGCGGAGTCGATCCGCGCGGTCACGTCGGGACCGGCGTAGCGGCCACCGGTGATCTCGTACAGCAACTGCGCGGTGACGGTGCCGACGTTCACGGCGCCGCCGGTCCCGGGGTGCTTGGTGATGACGGACGATCCGTCCGAGTCGATCTCGGCGATCGGGAATCCGGGACGGTCGAGGTCGTCGATCTCGGTGAAGAACGCGTAGTTGCCGCCCGTCGCCTGGGTGCCGCACTCGATGACGTGCCCCGCCACCACGGCGCCGGCGAGCTGGTCGAAAGCGTCTCGCTGCCAGCCGAAGTGCGCGGCGGCCGGGCCGACGATGACGGACGCGTCGGTGACGCGCCCGGTGACGACGACGTCGGCACCGGCATTCAGGCATTCGACGATGCCCCACGCGCCGAGGTAGGCGTTGGCGGTCAGCGGGCTGCCCAGGCCCAGTTCGGCGGCCCGGCCGATCAGGTCGTCGCCTTCGACGTGGGCGATCGTCGCCTGCAGCCCCAGCTTGTCGTTCACCTCCCGCAACGCGTCCGCGAGACCGCCCGGGTTGAGGCCGCCGGCGTTGGCGACGATGCGGACTCCCTTGTCGAGGGCCAGCCCGAGGCAGTCCTCCGCCTGACGGAGGAACGTCTTGGCGTAGCCGCGATTCGGGTCCTTCATGCGGTCGCGGCCGAGGATCAGCATGGTGAGTTCGGCGAGGTAGTCGCCGGTCAGATAGTCGAGCTCGCCGCCTTCGAGCATCTCGCGCATCGCCGACAGGCGGTCGCCGTAGAAACCGGAGCAGTTGCCGATCCGCACGGTCATCGGGTTCCCGCCTCACGGCCGCCGCCCGCGGGGCCCGCGAAGGCCTGAGCGATGTTCAGCCACGCGTCCGCATCCGCGCCGGTGGCCTCGAGGGCGAGATCCGCCCGGTTCGCGCGCTGCGTGACGAGAAGGCAGAAGTCCTCGGCGGGCCCGGTGACCTTCTGCGCGGCATCCTCGGGGCCCCATGTCCAGACGGACACTCCGTCGGGGGCGGTGAGTTCGACGCGGAACTCCTCCGCGGGTGGGGCGAGTTCGTTGACGACGTAGGCGAAGTCGCGGGTGCGGACACCGAGGTGGGCGATGCTCTTCAACCGCTCGGTGGGTGTGCGCGGCACCGAGAGCGCGTCGGCGACGTCCTGACCGTGCGCCCACGTCTCCATCAGGCGGGCGGTGGCCATCGAGGCCGCCTTCATCGGCGGGCCGTACCAGAGGATCTTCTGTCCCGGCGGCACCGCCAGGAGGGCCTCCGCGAGTCGAGCCCGGGCCGAGCGCCAGGCGGCGAGCAGTTCCGTGGGTTCCCTGCGGGCGTGCTCCTCGGCGCCGGCATCGACGAAGCCGGCCGGGTTCGAGGCGGCCACCGCGAGTTGCTCGGTGAAGCCGTCGGGGTCGGTGATCGCCAGGAGGGCGGCCTCGTCGGTCCACAGCAGATGTCCGATCTGGTGGGCGATGGTCCAGCCCTCGGCCGGTGTCGGATCGGCCCAGCGGGAGTCGGGGAGGTCGGCGACCAGKGCATCCAGTGAATCGCTCTCGGCGCACAAGTCGTCGATGAACCTCTGCAGTTCAGCCATGCGACCAGCATCACACCGGCCCGATAAAAAAGCAAGCACGATTGATTGTTATTTGGCTGCGGATCGTCCGGCGAGCTGCCACGCTGGTCACGTGATACGACAGTTGCTCACCCATGCCGCGCTCAACCCACTCCCCTCCCCGCGCGCACTGGCCGCCCGAGTCGTACCGGGAACCGGCCACCGCATCGCCGGGAAACGGATCCTCGTCACCGGTGGTTCCTCGGGGGTCGGGGAAGCGGCCGCACGCCGGCTCGCCGCCCTCGGCGCGGAGGTGGTCCTCGTGGYCCGCGGCTCCGACGCCCTCGAGTCCGTGCGCGACGACATCCTGCGGTCCGGTTGCGACGCGCACGCCGTCCCCTGCGACCTCACGAACCCGGAGTCCGTCGACGCCCTCGTCGCGCAGGTGCTCGGGGAGATCGGCCCCGTCGACGTTCTCGTCAACAACGCCGGACGCTCGATCCGGCGGACGGTCGAGGACTCGCTGGACCGCTTCCACGACTTCGAACGCACCATGGCCGTCAACTACTTCGGCTCGACGCGGCTGACCCTCGCGTTGCTCCCGTCGATGATCGAGCGCCGCAAGGGCCACATCATCAACGTCGCGACGTGGGGCGTACCTGCCGGCGTCATGCCCAAGTTCTCCGCCTACCACGCGTCCAAGGCAGCCGTCGGCGCGTTCGGCCGGAGCCTGGGCGCCGAACTGCGCGACCGCGGAATCTCCGTGAGCACCCTGGACTTTCCCTTGGTCCGGACGCCGATGATCGCACCCACCGCGGACTACGACGCGATGGCAGCCCTGACGCCCGAGCAGGCGGCGGAATGGTTCGTCACCGCCGTGCGCACCCGGCCGATCGAACTGCTCCCCAGTTACGCCGAACTGTTCCGGGTGCTCGGCACGTTCGCGCCGTCCGCCACCGACGCACTGGTACGGCGCACCGGCATCTGAGCGCAATGACAGACTGGGACGGTCTCGAATCCGCGCTCACACCCGAGGGAGTCGTCCATGACCGACGCCGTGCTCACCACCCGCGAAGGCGACATCGTCACCTGGACGCTCAACCGTCCGGAGGCGCGCAACCCGATCTCCGAGCCGGACGTGATCGAGGCGCTCGAGAATGCGGTGGCCGACGTCAACGGTGATCCCAGCGTGCGCGTCGCGATCGTCACCGGTGCGGGTTCGGCGTTCTCCTCCGGCGGCAACGTCAAGCACATGCGCGACCGCGCCGGAATGTTCGGTGGCTCCCCCGCCGACCTGCGACAGGGTTACCGGCACGGGATCCAGCGCATCCCGCTGGCCCTCTACCACTGCGAGGTGCCAACCATCGCCGCCGTCAACGGACCCGCGATCGGCGCCGGATGCGACCTGTCGCTGATGTGCGACATGCGGATCGCCTCCACGGCCGCCGTGTTCGCGGAGAGCTTCGTCAAGGTCGGACTCGTTCCCGGCGACGGCGGCGCCTGGTTCCTGCCGCAGGCCGTCGGGATGGCGCGGGCCAGCGAGATGGCGTTCACCGGCGACGCGATCGACGCCGCGAAAGCCCTGGAGTGGGGACTCGTCTCGCAGGTCACCGAACCCGAAGAACTCCTCGGCGCGGCACGGGCGCTCGCCGACCGGGTGGCGGTCAATCCGCCGCAGGTGCTGCGGATGACCAAGAAGCTGCTGCGCGAAGGCCGTCACCAGAGCCTCGAGAGCCTCCTCGAACTGTCGGCGGCCATGCAGTCGCTCGCCCATCACACCGCGGACCATCACGAGGCGGTCGGTGCGATGCTCGATCGCCGCAGCCCCAACTTCACCGGCCAGTGAACCCGGGCATCGCACACCGGTGACAGCCGAGCCGCGCAGTCAGCTTCTTCCCGTCGTCTCGGTCCTCGGATCGGTGCTCTCCGTCCAGTTCGGCGCCGCCTTCGCGAGCACCCTGTTCGAGGAAGTGGGCGCCAGTGGTGCGGTGTCGCTGCGACTGACGATCGCGGCGATCATCCTCGGGGTGATCGTGCGGCCGCGGTGGCGACGGTGGACACGAACGCAGCGCGAGGGCATCCTCGCACTCGGAGTGGCGCTCGCCGTGATGAATTCGGCGTTCTACGAGGCCCTCGCGCGGCTCCCACTCGGCACCGCCGTCACCATCGAATTCCTGGGTCCGCTCACCCTCGCCGCCGTGCTGTCGCGAAGACTGCGGGACGGTGTGTGGGTGCTGGCAGCGCTGACCGGCGTGGTCATGCTCGGCCTGCGCGAGAACTCGGGCACCGAGTCCCTCGACCTCGTGGGGGTGTGTTTCGCGCTCACCGCAGGCGCGGCGTGGGCCGGCTACATCGTCGCCGGCTCGAACCTCGCGGCCACGGTTCCCAGCGCGGACGGCCTCGCCGGGGCGAGCATCGTCGCGGCGGCCCTGACGCTTCCGCTCGGCGCGGTGTCCGGCGGCACCGCACTGTTCGACCCCCGAATCCTGGCCGTCGGTGCGGCGGTGGCCCTGCTGTCCTCGGTGATTCCGTACTCGCTCGAGCTACGGGCGCTGCAGGTGATGAGCAAGAAGGTGTTCGCCGTGCTCATCGCGCTGGAGCCGGCGGCCGCGACCCTCGCCGGGGTGATCGTGCTCGGGCAGGTCCTCGGACTGCAGTCGCTGGCCGCGATCGCGCTCGTCGTCGCGGCCGGCGTCGGCTCCGTCCTGAGCAACCGGTAGCGGCACGGCCGGCGGTCCGGGCTGGCAGGATCGACGCGTGAGCACCGCGAACCTGACCCGAGCCGAAACCGCCGAACGTTCCCGTGTGATCGACGTTCTCGGCTATCGGGTGGAACTGGACGTACTCGGCGCCGTCGACCCGGAGGCCGGGACGTTCGCGACCACCACGACCGTCGAGTTCGCCGCCCGCACGTCCACGACTTGGCTCGACTTCCTCGGCGCCGATGTGGAGTCGGCGACGGTCAACGGCGCCGACGTCCCCGTCGACTACGACGGCGCCCGCATCGCGGTGTCCGGGCTGCGTGAATCCAACGTCGTGACCGTCGCCGCCCGGGGCGAGTACAGCCGTTCCGGTGAGGGTCTGCACCGGTTTCTCGACCCGGCGGACGGGCAGACGTACCTCTACACGCAGTACGAACCGGCGGACGCGCGGCGGGTGTTCGCGTGCTTCGAACAGCCGGACCTGAAGGCGCCGTTCACGTTCGTCGTCACCGCGCCGCGCGAGTGGGAGGTGGTCTCCAACCAGCAGGTCGCCGAACGGGAAGACACCGCCGGCGGCCAGGTGGTCACGTTCGCCCCGACACTGCCGATCTCCACCTACATCACCACGGTCGTGGCCGGGCCCTACCACCGGGTCGACTCGGAATGGAGTGGCGGCGACGTCCCGATCCCGCTGGGCGTCCTGTGCCGCGCCTCGCTTGCGCAGTACCTCGACGCGGACACGATCTTCGAGATCACCCGGCAGGGGCTGGGGTTCTTCACCGACGGTTTCGATTACCCCTACCCGTTCGGCAAGTACGACCAGGTGTTCGTCCCCGAGTACAACCTCGGCGCCATGGAGAACCCCGGCTGTGTGACATTCACCGAGGCGTACGTGTTCCGCGGCGCCGCCACCGACTCCCAGTACGAGGGCCGGGCAAACACGATCCTGCACGAGATGGCCCACATGTGGTTCGGCGACCTCGTCACGATGGTGTGGTGGGACGACCTGTGGCTCAAGGAATCGTTCGCCGACTACATGGGCGCACTGGCCAACGCGGAGGCCACCCGGTGGACCGGCGCGTGGGTGGCCTTCGCCAACCGTCGCAAGGCATGGGCGTACCTGCAGGACCAGTTGCCGACGACGCATCCGATCGTCGCGGACATCCTCGACCTCGAGGCCGCGAAACTGAACTTCGACGGCATCACGTACGCCAAGGGCGCCAGCGTCCTCAAGCAACTCGTCGCGTACGCCGGGCGTGATGCGTTCTTCGAGGGGGCACGCCGCTACTTCCGCGCCCACGCCTTCGGGAACACCACCCTGACGGATCTGCTGACGGAACTGTCGGCGACGTCGGGCCGGGATCTGACGAGCTGGGCGCGCGCCTGGCTGCAGACCACCGGCGTGTCCGCACTGAGCCTGCAGCGCGGCGCCGACGGGCGCGCCGCGATCGTGCAGACCGATCCGCGTCCGCACCGGCTCGGCGTCGGGCGCTACGACTTCGACGGGACCGGCGACCTCGTGTGCGTGCAGCGGGTCGAGGTCGACCTCACCGACGCCCGCACCCCGATCGACCTCGCCGACGCGCCGCTCGTGTTGCTCAACGACGCCGACCTGACGTACGCGAAGGTACGGCTGGACGACCGATCGCTGACCACCGTCGAGACGTCGCTCGACCGGCTGCGCGACCCGCTGGCGCGGGGCCTGATCTGGTCGTCGCTGTGGAACGCGACCCGCGACAGCGAACTGGGTGCCACGCGGTATCTGTTGATGGCCCAGCGGTTCTCACCGGCGGAGTCGCATCTGACCCTCCTCACGTCGGTGCAGGCCAACGCCCCCTATGCGATCGAGCACTTCCTCCCCGTGACGTCGCGCGACACCGCCCGTCTCGACTGGCTCGAGCACACCTGGCGCGCGTTGTGGGACGCCCCGCCGGCTTCGGGAAGCCAACTCGCCTGGGCACGCGCGGTTGCCGGCGCAGCGGCGATGGACGGCAGTCGCGCGGCCGGCATCCGATCGATTCTCGAGTCCGGCGGGTCGGTACCGACCGGGCTGTCGCTCGACCCGGATCTGCGCTGGGGATTCTGGGGCGCGCTCGCCGCCACCGGACACGCCGACGACGCGGACCTCGACGGGGAGCTGCGCCGCGACGACACCGGTTCCGGTCGCACCGCGTACTTGCGGGCGAGTTTCTCGCGACCGGACCCGGACGTGAAGGCGAAGGCCTGGGAATCGATCTTCCACGACCGCACACTGTCCAACGAACATCTCGGGGCGATCATCGCCGGGTTCCGCGCAGGCGCCCGGCACGACCTCGTCGAGGGTTACGCCGCCGACTACTTCGCCTCGATCCGCTCGGTGTGGGAGGAGCGCAGTATCGAAATCGCGCGGCGGATCGTGGTCGGGCTGTTCCCGTCCGAGCCCACACTCGACGCGGCGGACGGATGGCTCGATACCAACGCCGATGCGCCCGCCGCGCTACGACGGCTGGTGCTCGAGCAACGGGATCATCTCGCCCGAGACCTGCGAGCGCAGGCGTTCAACAGCCGTTCGGACGTCACCGGCTGACCGGCCGGGCACCGTTCGACGTGCGGGCCGTCCACCGTTCCAGGGCGTCCCGCCACCGGCCGGACGCACTGTCGCCCGCCCAGGCGATGTAGCCGTCGGGACGCACGAGCAGTGCGGGGCCCTCGTCGGTCCGGGTCACCGCGTGGACACCGCCCGGGACGGGAGCCCCGGGCGCGGTGACCAGGACGAAACCGCCCGAGCGCATCACCTCGTACAGCCGTCCGCCGTCGGTGGGCAGGTCCTCGGCACGTCGGCCGACCAGGGTGCTCTCACCGGCGGCGTGGCCGTACCCGATTCCGATCCCCGAGAACATCCGGGCGATCGCGTCGCCGATCGGCGGGAAGGAGAGAAGCGCCGCCACTGCCCTGTTCCGGAGCTTCCGGAGGATCCACGGCCGGACGATCATCATGCGCATCGTGGCACCGCTCGACCGCAGAACCAGCCGTCCCACCGGGTGCCGCTCGGAGTGGTACGTGTCGAGAACCGCGTCGTCCGCGCCGTCCAGGACGGCCGCGAGTTTCCAGCCGAGATTGACGGCGTCCTGAATGCCGGTGTTCATTCCCTGCCCACCGGCAGGCGAATGCACGTGGGCTGCATCGCCGGCGAGAAACACCCGACCCGTCCGATACTGCGGGACCTGCCGTTCGTCGCTGTGGAAACGCGACTGCCAGCGCACGCCGCCGAGGCCGTAGTCCGTGCCCATGGCGACCTCGATGGTGCTGCGCAGTTCCTCCCGATCCACGGGCGCGGTGTCGTCCACCTGATGCCGCCGGTTCCAGGCGATCACGCGAAACAGGTTGTCGCCGTATGGTGCGATGAACGCGAATCCGCCGCGGACGGCGTTGACGGTCACGAGATTGTCGGGTGGGTTCTCGAGTTCGACGTCGGCGAGCATGATCGACCGCAGCACGGCCTTGCCGGGGAACGGTTGCCCGATCATCGTCCGGACCGCGCTGTGCGCGCCGTCCGCACCGACCGCATACATCGCGTGGAACGTGCTGTCGCGTCCCGAACTGTGGTGGCCGTGAACACGGACGCCGTTCCCGTCCTGCTCCACCCCGGTCACGGTGAACCCGCGGATGATGTCGGCGCCGCGGTCCCGGGCGTGTTCCTCCAGGAGGGTGTCGACGTTCCGCTGCGGGGTGACGAGGACGAACGGGAACCGGGACCGCAGGCGTCCGAGGTTCAGCGCTGCACCGCGCCACAGCTTCAGACCCGGCGAGGCGGCGCCGGTGGCGACGAGCCGGTCCGCGAGTCCGCGGGCGTCGAGCAGTTCGAGGGTGCGGGCGTGGACGCCGAATGCGCGGCTGAGGGTGGACGGTGCGGCGCGCTTGTCCAGCACCGTCACCGATCGGCCCGCCGCCGCCAGCTCTCCCGCGAGCATGCATCCGGTGGGTCCCGCGCCGATCACCACCACGTCGATGTGCGTCATGACGTTGCCTCCGATCGAAAGTGTCCCGACTAAGTCAACAACCGTTGACTTCCACGGTAGGCGCATCCCCGCGCGAGGTCAACAGCTGTTGACTTACACTCTGGGAATGCCCGACCGCCGCGCCCGCTCCGCCGTCGCCACCCGCGCCGCGATACTCGACGCCGCCCGCGCCCGATTCGGCACCGACGGCTACGAACGCACGACGATGCGCGCCGTCGCGTCCGATGTGGGCGTCGACCCCGCACTGGTGGTCCGGTACTTCGGCAACAAGGAATCACTGTTCGCCGAGGCCGCCGAATTCGATCTGCACCTGCCCGACCTCCACGACGTTCCCGCGAAGGACCTCGCGGCCGTGCTCATGCCGCGCTTCTTCGCGGTGTGGGAGAACGACGGCGCGTTCCTCCCCCTGCTCCGCGCGGCCGCGAGCAGCCCGCGGGCCGCCGAGGCGATGTTGCAGGTCTTCGCCCGCCAGGTAGCGCCCGCGCTGGCCGTGGTCACGGCGGACCGCCCGGACGAACGCGCGGCCCTCGTCGGGTCGCAGGTCCTCGGACTCGCCTTCTCCCGCTACGTACTCCGGGTGCCGCCCGTGGCGAACATGACGCACGAGCAGCTGATGCGCTGGGTCGGGCCGGTGCTCGAGTACTACCTCACGACGGAACCGCGGTAGCCCTGCCGGTGATGCCTGCCGCCGTTCAGCATCCAGCGGACGTCGAGCTCACTCGTGCTGCGGCTGTGCCGCCTGATCGTGAACGACGTGATCGGCAACCGCTCGACGACGCTCGCCTCGGCACGCGGATCACCCGCGATGCCCTGTTCCAGAACCGAATACGCGGTGTGGTTGACCGAATGCACGGCAAGCCGGAGCGCGTCGAGCGCCGTGGGTCGCGGCCCGAACGCGGCGAGCGTGTGACCGCCGTCCACCGCGGTTTCGACCACCGCGTAGAAATGCCAGTCTGCGCCCGAATCGCCAGTCATGATGCGCCTCACTCGATGTGCTTCTGTGAGCTGTGCCATGACGATATCGCGGGGGTACGACACGTTTTCGGAGCCGCGCCGCTCAGGCGACGGATCGGCGGCCGATCCCGAACAGCTCCTGGGGGACGTCGATCCCCTTGAGCCGGTGACTGCCCGCCGGTTCGCCCCAGAACTCGTCGGTGTCGAGTTCGTCGTAGAACTCGCCGGTCACGACCACCTCGTGAGACGGCGCGACCGCGACGACGCGGCTGGCCATGTTCACGGGCCTGCCGAACCAGTCGCCCGCGCTCGGCACGGCTGTGCCCCAGGCGATCCCGGCCCGCAGCGGCGGAAGCCCCTCGGCGCGGGCGGCCTGCACGAGGTCGAGCGCGGTGTACGCCAGCGCGTTGGGATCGGCCGAGACCAACATGACGGCGTCGCCGATCGTCTTCACCAGACGCACCGGCGGAAGCACCAGATCGGTGGCCATCCCATCGAGCCGCTCGGCCACCCGCCCCAGATCGGCGGGCGCCACCTGCTCACCGAGCAGCGTGAATCCGACGAGGTCGGCGAAACAGACGCCGATCTCCTGCGCCCCCCGAACCTGCAGGTTCGAGTCCCTGGCGATACCCACCGCATCGGAGCGCAGTTGGTGGCGCAGAGTGGTGGCGATGAGATGAGCCAGGATCTGCGCCTCGAAATCCGCTATGCGCCGCACCTCCACCGCATACCGCAGGGCCACCTCGGGGTGATCGCGCGTCGCCTCGAGCCGCTCCTGCAGGAGCGCGTCCGCGGCGTCGGCGACCGTCCAGAGGTTGCGGCCGAGGACCCGGGCGGCCGCGAAGATTCCGCTCTCGTCGAGCCCCAGATCCCGGTACTGCTTGAGTCCGCGCGCGAGGTCGAGGTCGCCGTCGTCGTAGAACGTCCCGTCCTCCGACGCACCCCGGCCGATCGCCCGGAACCACCGACGGGCATCCTCCACGGTGACGCCGGTCTTCTCGGAGATCTCGTCGATGCCGTACCGGCCCTTCGGCGCCAGCGCGTGCTCGAGCAGCAGGTGCGCGAGCCGATTGGTCCGCGAGGCGGCGCGGAGTTCGTCGATCGACACCCCGTCCTCGATCAGGGTGTTCAGGACCCCCATGCGCGCAGAGCGATCCGATCCGCTGAGTCCGTCGAGGAGGCCGGCGGCCTCGAACTCGTGGAGTTGCGTGGGCGGCGGACCCGGGCGTCGGAGCGGGCGAGGCGGCGGGGACACCAGACGTCCCGTTCGGGGCGTGATCCGTCGGGGCTGTCGCGGGTTGCGCACGTCCTCATCGTCCCAGGAACGACGTCGCCCTTCGCCGTAAACCTGCGAACTCGCTTCCCCCGCGACCATGACCGAACTATATTCGGTATGTGCCGATTCAAAGTCTGTTGCTGGATGCGGCGGAGGGCCACTTCGCCCGCCGTGGCGTCCTCGCGACGCGGCTCGCCGACATCCGGCACGAGGCCGGTGTCAGTGTGGGAGCCGTCTACCACCACTTCCCGAACAAGGAAGAGCTGTACCTCCAGGTCTGGTTGCGCGCTCTCGCCGACTATCAGGACGGATTCCGGGCCGTGCTCTCGGAATGCGCCGATGCGCGGTCCGGGGTGGAAGGCGCTGTCGTCCGCCACCTGCAGTGGGTGTCCGGCAACCCGCAGCGGGCCACCATCCTCGCCGCGCCCCGGCCCCCGGGCATCGACGGGCGGGCCGATTCCACCAACGCGGCGTTCTTCCGCGACGTCACCCACTGGTGGCGGGTCCACGAACACTACGGAACGGTCCGCCGGTTCGACTTCGACGTGCTCTACGCGTTGTGGCTGGGCCCGGCCCAGGAGTACTCCCGCCAGTGGCTCGCGGGCGCCATGACCACCGACCCCACCGCGGTGGCGCCCGAACTGGCGCGCGCCGCGTGGAATTCGCTACGGAACCAGGAGTAGAGGCATGACAGTGGACGTCGCACTCACCGCCGACACCGCGCAGGCCGTGCTGGCGGCCCAGCCGTTCAGCATGCTGGTCGGCGCCCGCATGACCCAGTTCGGCGAGGGTGGCGCCACCCTCGAGATCCCCGTCCGGGACGAACTGCGGCAACAGAACGGCTTCGTGCACGGCGGCGTCCTGTCGTACGCCGCCGACAACGCTCTGACGTTCGCCGCGGGCACCGTACTCGGCGCGAACATCATGACCGCGGGCTTCACGATCACCTACCTCCGCCCCGCCCAGGGCGTGCTGCTGCGGGCGGACGCCCGAGCCGACGCGTCGACCCGGCGGCAGGCGTTGTGCCGGTGCGACATCTACGCGGTGCAGGACGACGGCTCGGAGGTACTGTGCGCCGCCGCCCAAGGCACGGCGACGGTCAAGCAGCCGCGGTAGTCGCGGCCGCACGGGATGGAACGATGGGACCATGGCTGAATCCGTCGACCGCGCATCCGTGGACAGGGCGCGTGAGCGCATCACCGGCCTGATCCGCCGGACACCCACGTTCCGTGCCACCGTCCCCACCGTGCGCGGCGCCGTACCGGTGATCTTCAAACTCGAGTTCCTGCAGTACGGTGGCTCGTTCAAGGTGCGGGGCAGCCTCAACGCGCTGCTCCACGCAGAGGAGGACGGGCGGCTCGACGATGCGGGTGTCGTCATCGCGTCCGGCGGGAACGCCGCGATCGGCGCGGCTTGGGCGTCGCGGCTGCGGGGCGTGAAGTGCACGGTGGTCGTCCCCGTCACGGCACCCGACGTCAAGATCGACAAGCTGATCGCGCTCGGCGCGGACGTGCGCAAGGTCGGTGCCCGATACGCCGAGGCGGCCGAGTACGCGGACGAACTCGCGACGTCGTCGAACGCCCTCGCCCTGCACGCCTACGATCTCCCCGACATCGTCGCCGGGGCGGGCACCATCGCCCTCGAGATCCAGGACGACGTCGCCGAGCCGCTGTCCTACGTGATCGCCGTCGGCGGCGGCGGACTGCTCTCCGGTGTCGTCGCAGGCAGCGGCGAGGACGACAGCATCTACGGCGTGGAACCGAGCGGAGCGGCGACGCTGCACTCCGCGGTCGCCGCCCGGCAGCCCGTGGACATCGACATCGACAGCATCGCCGGCGATTCCCTGGGCGCCACCAAGATCGGTTCCATCGCCTGGGACACCGTCCGGTCGCGCCCCGTGTCCAGCCTGATCGTCGACGACGACGCCCTCATCGACGCGCGAACACTGCTGTGGGAGGAGTTCCGGATCGTCGTCGAGCACGGCACTGCCGCCGCGCTCGCCGCGATCGTCACCGGACAGCTCGCCCCCGCCGACGACAAGCCGCTCTGTGTGGTGCTCTGYGGCGCCAACACGTCGATGACCAGCTACTGATTCGCCGACGTCTCAGCCGCGCGGTTTCAGCCGGCTGTTCGGCAGTTCCGGTGCGGGCAGCGGATCGCCGTCGTAACCCTCGACCGTGCCGAACCGGGGGTCGGCGGGCACCGAGCCCCGGAGCTCGGACTGCCACTCGCGGCGGTAGCCGACGATGTCCTCGTGGCTACGGCCGAGGAAATTCCACCACATGATCACCTGTTCGCCCAGCGGCTCACCACCGAGCAGCAGCAGCCGGGCCCGGGTCCCGCCCGTGTTGCGCAGCGCCACCAGCGATTCCCCGGGCGGCTGATAGCCGAGTTCCGCCCACCGCAGCGTGGTCCCGCGCAGCTGCACCTCACCCTCGTCGACGAGCACCCCGACCTCGAAGCCGCGCTGGATGTCGAGGGTGACGTCGGCGCCCGGCTCCAGGAGGATCTCCGCGCCGAGCAGCGGCGTGAACGTGCGGACCGGCGAGGTGGAGCCCGCCGTGCTGCCGAGGAACACCCGCACGGTCGCGCCGTCCAGTTCGACCGGGTCGGGTGCGTACGTCTCGAACGCCGGATCCGCGTCCTGCGCCGACGCCGGCAACGCCACCCACAGCTGCGCGCCGTGCAGGATGCGCGTCTGCGGGGTCGAGACCTCGGAGTGCGCGATCCCCCGACCCGCGGTCATCAGGTTGACCTCACCGGGACGCACCATCGCGTGCGAACCGATGCTGTCGCGGTGTTCGATCTCGCCGGTGAACAGCCAGCTCACCGTCTGCAGTCCGGTGTGCGGGTGCGGCGGAACGTTCATCCCGCCCGTGTTCCCGACTTCGTCCGGACCGTAGTGGTCGGCGAAGCACCAGGCTCCGATCAGCGACCGCTCCCGCTGCGGGAGGGTGCGCCGCACCGGCATCGCGCGGGGACCGCCGAGCGGAACCTCGCGCGCGCCGAGCACCTGGATGCCCCCGCCGTCGGGGTGCGACTCGCACCGCTCTTCCACCGAATTCGTCTCCAGATTGCTCACTGTTCCATCGTGCCTTCCGTCAGTCCTGTGCGCCGCGCAGTTTCGCGCAGAGTTCGGTGAGTGTGTCGAGTTCGTCGTCGGACAGTGCCGGGCCGACGTGCCGCCGGATGCTCGCCGCGTGCCTGCGTCCGACGGACTTCTGCACACGAGCACCCTCGTCCGTCAAAGCGACGACGGTCCCCCGGCGGTCGCCGGGATCGCACTCCCGCGTGACGAATCCGGACCGGGCCAGTCGCTCGACGAGCCGGCTCAGCGACGGTTGGCTGAGCAGGATCTCCCGATTGAGATCGTGCAGGCGCAGTCTGTGTCCGGGTGCCCGGGCGAGGGTGAACAGCACGTCGTATTCGCGCATGCTCACCTCGTCCCACACGTCGTCGGCGGCGAGGTTGCGCATCACCGCGACCTGGGCGCGGAAGAGTGCCTCCCACGCCTCGGCCGCGCGTTCGGTCCTACTGACGGGCGGCATCGACCGGCTCGCGATCGGCCTTCATCGACGCGTGCGTCGGCGGGTTGTCCGGCACGCCGGCAGGTCGCCGGGCAGCGAATTCCCTGCGCAGCACGGGCACGACCTCGCCGCCGAGCAGATCCAGCTGCTCGAGCACCGTCTTCAGGGGTAGTCCCGCATGGTCGACGAGGAACAACTGCCGCTGGTAGTCGCCGAAGAAGTCGGCGAACGCCAGGGTCTTCTCGATCACCTGCTCCGGTGTGCCGACGGTCAGCGGGGTCTGCTCGGTGAAGTCCTCGAGGCTCGGCCCGTGGCCGTAGACGGGGGCGTTGTCGAAGTAGGGCCGGAACTCGTCGACGGCGTCCTTGGCGTTCCTGCGCATGAACACCTGCCCGCCCAGTCCGACGATCGCCTGGTCCGCGCGGCCGTGACCGTAGTGCTCGTACCGCTCGCGGTAGAGGTTGATCAGGGCGATGTAATGCTCCTTCGGCCAGAAGATGTTGTTGGCGAAGAAGCCGTCACCGTGGAACGCCGCGATTTCGGCGATCTCCGGACTGCGGATCGAGCCGTGCCACACGAAGGGCGGGATGCCGTCGAGCGGACGCGGCGTGGACGTGAAGCCCTGCAGCGGGGTGCGGAACTGTCCCTGCCAGTCCACGACGTCCTCGTCCCACAGCCGGCGCAGCAGCCGGTAGTGCTCGAGCGCCAGCGGAATCCCCTGGCGGATGTCCTGACCGAACCACGGGTAGACGGGGGCCGTGTTTCCGCGACCCATCATGAGATCCACCCGGCCCTCCGCGAGGTGCTGCAGCATCGCGTAGTCCTCGGCGATCTTCACCGGGTCGTTGGTGGTGATCAGCGTCGTGGACGTCGACAGGATGATCTTCTCGGTCTGCGCTGCGAGGTAGCCGAGCATGGTGGTCGGGGAGGACGGCACGAACGGCGGGTTGTGGTGCTCGCCGGTGGCGAACACGTCGAGCCCGACATCCTCCGCATGCTTGGCGATGGTCGTCATCGCCTTGATGCGCTCGTGCTCGGTGGGGGTGCGGCCGGTGGTGGGATCGGGTGTCACGTCGCCGACGGTGAAGATTCCGAACTGCATAGCTGTTCCTCTCGCGCCAGAACTCCATGCATTTGCATGAACCTATTGCAACATTCAACCACTTCGTCCTATTCCGGAAACGGCCGAGGGCGGCAAGCGCAGTGC